>NZ_JAAYXO010000164.1 GCF_012515855.1 Gordonia sp. (in: high G+C Gram-positive bacteria) | reverse complement strand
GCGACGTGTGTCCCCTTCGCGATTCCGGCGGCGATCAGCCGACTCGCAATGAGATTGGCCCGATCGTTCACCTCGCGGAAGGTCAGCGAGTCGTCACCGACGTACACGGCGGGACGATCGCCGTGCGCCAGCGCGCCCCGGCGGATGAGAGTGGCAGCTAGCGTCATTGTGCTCCTCGATCATGGTCGTCATCGTTAAAACAGATCAATTGGTCTGTTTTGCATCTGTCACTATTGTGACGTGAGCAACGAGCCCCGTCAAGAGCGTGCGATCCGTACCCGCGAGCAGATTCTGACCGGCGCCGTCGAGGTGCTCGTGGAGCACGGGTACGCCGGAATGACCATGCAGCGAGTGCAGTCGGCGGCGGGAGTCAGCCGCGGCGCGCTGACCCACCACTTCGGCTCCATGACTCAGATCGCCGTCGCCGCAGTGGATTTCATCGCCGAGAATCAGTCAGCGGAGATCCGCGGCGCGATCGCCCCGGAGACGTCGATGCTCGATGCGGTCGAGGTGATCCACGAGATCACCCGACGTCCGACCTTTGTCGCCGGCCTCCAGCTCTGGATGGCGGCCCGGACCGAGCCCGCCTTGCGCGAAGCCCTGCAGCCGGGTGCTCACCGACTGTTCGCCGAACTGCGGCAGACGCTCGCTCCGTTCGTCGGCGACGTCGACGACGAGCAGGAGGTCGTCGTCTTCCTCGACGGTCTGCTGAGCCTGTTGCGCGGGCTGGCCATCGGCGCGGTACTGCGCGATCGTCCAGATCGGGAGAAGCAGGTGCTCGCCACCTGGCTCGCGGCCTTCGCCCCGAGCCCCCGCACCTGACGCCCTGCTACACGTGCCGCCGGACGCGTAGCACCCCGGTGACGGCCGCGTTACCGGCCGATCACCGAAATCTCTCACCTCACCCCCGCTGCACTGTGCGTTTGCTGCGTGCTCCACGATTGCCGAACCGCAATCGGGTCTCAGCCCGCAAGCAAGGATCAGCCCGCAAGCAAGGAGAAGCGCATGGAGTCGACCGACCGCGAGATCACCCTACGGTTCATGGCAGCCCCGACCGACGTCGCCACACTCGGCGGCGGCGTCCGCGGAGGGCGGATTCTGGAATGGGTCGACAAAGCGGCCTACGCCTGCGCTGCGATGTGGTCGGGCGGCTACAGCGTGACCGCGTACGTCGGCAACATCAGCTTCGGCCGGGACATCGACTCCGGCGACCTGGTCGAGGTGACGGCCACCCTGATTCACACCGGACGCACCAGCATGCACATCGAATGCACCGTCGCCTCGGCCGATCCCCGCGTCGGCATGTACACCGAGGCCAGCCGCTGCCTGCTGGTGTTCGTCGCGGTCGACGAGGGCAAGCCCACGCCGGTCCGTCAGTGGCGTCCGACCGACCCTGCCGACATCGCCCGATCCGAACACGCGGTCGCTCGCACGCGGGTCCGCGACCAGATCACCGCGGCGATGGCCGACGCCGACTACTCCGCGCCGACCCTCGCCCCCGCAGCCGACACCCGCTTCCTCGCCGCGCCCACCGACGTCAACTGGGGTGGCAACACGCACGGCGGCCGGGTGATGGGCTGGATCGACGACGCCGCGTACCTGTGCGGCACACGCTGGTGCGGCGGCGAGGCGGTCACGGTGTACATGGGCGGTGTCCGCTTCTACCGACCGATCCGCATCGGCCAGGTGGTCGAGATCGCTGCCCGTCTGATCCACACCGGTCGTCAGACCATGCACGTGTCCGTGCACGTCTATGCGTACTGGCCGCGCGAAGGGCGCGACTCCCGACAGCTCGCGGCCCACAGCCTGACCGTGCTGGCGGCCCTCGATCCCAACGGCGACGCCGACGTCACCCCGACGTGGACACCGACGCTACCCGGCGACGTCGCACTCGACGCCCATGCCCGCGAGATGATCGCGATCCGCGGCTCGCGCCGACCGGCGCGCGAGCACCGGATGGTCGAGATCTAGCGACGCGCGTCGGCGGGGCCGGAGCTCAGCGCCAGCCGAGCTCCGGCGCCACGTGAGTCAGCAGTGACTCGATGACGTGCGCGTTGTACTCGACGCCCAACTGGTTGGGCACCGTGAGCAGCAAGGTGTCGGCCGCGGCGATCGCCTCGTCCTCCCGCAACTCCTCGATGAGCTTGTCCGGCTCGGCGGCGTACGTGCGGCCGAAGCGCGCCGTGGAACCGTCGATGACACCGACCTGGTCCTTGCTGGCCTGCCCCCGCAACCCGAAGTAGGCGTGGTCCTCTTCCGTGGTGAGCGGAAAAATGCTGCGGCTCACCGAGACTCGAGGTTCACGCTCGAATCCCTGGTTCTTCCACTCGGCACGGAACCGCTCGATCTGCTCGGCCTGCAGCTGGTGGAACGGCACACCGGTGTCCTCGGTCAGGAGCGTGGAGCTCATCAGGTTGAGACCCTGGCGCGCGGTCCACTCCGCCGTGGCACGACTGCCCGCACCCCACCAGATGCGCTCCCCGAGTCCCGGCGACTGCGGCTCGATCGGCAGCAGGCCGGGCGGGTTCGCGAACATCGGCCGCGGGTTCGGCTGCGCGAAACCCTCACCGTCGATCACCTTGAGGAACACTCCGGCGTGCTGGCGCGCCATGTCCGCATCGCTCTGACCTTCCTTCGGCACGTAGCCGAAGTACTTGTACCCGTCGATCACCTGCTCGGGCGATCCCCGCGAGATGCCCAACTGCAGACGACCACCGGCAATCAGATCCGCGACGCCGGCCTGCTCGGCCATCGCCAGGGGATTCTCGTAGCGCATGTCGATGACGCCGGTGCCGATCTCGATCCGACTGGTCTTGGCGCCGATCGCCGCCAGCATCGGGAACGGCGTCCCGAGTTGGCGGGCGAAGTGGTGGACGCGGAAGTACGCGCCGTCGGCGCCCAACTCCTCGGCCGCGACGGCCAGATCGATGGACTGCAGCAGCGCGTCCGACGCCGACTGGACTTGCGATCCAGGAGTGTCGGACCAGTGACCGAATGACAAGAAGCCGATTTTCTTCACGGTTCCTACAGCGTCGAAGGTGAGCGAACTATTCCGCCGACATCAGGCGGCGCGTCGATAGTGCATCGCGACCGTACCGTTGCTCAGCGGTCGCGTCGAGACCAGTTCGAGACGCCGGGTGCCGGGCAATCCACCCTGGTACAGGGTGGGGCCGTGGCCGACGATCCGAGGCTGGATCAGGAACTGGTACTCGTCGATCAGGTCCAGTCGATCCAGCTCCGTCGCCAGCATGCCGCTGCCGATCAGAACCCCTTGGGGCGTCTGGTCTTTGAGGCCCTGAACCGACGCCTGCAGATCCCCGCCGAGATGATGGGTGTTGGTCCACGAGTAGTCGTGACGCGTGGTCGACACCACGTACTTCGGCTTGGCGTCGAGCTTGCGTGCCCACCCGACGAGCGCCGGTGGCGCCTCGACCTCACCGCGGGCGACCGCGGGCCAGTAGTCCTCCATCATCTCGTAGGTGGTCCGGCCCCAGAGCATCGCGCCGCTCGCGTCCAGCAGCCGGGTGAAGTGGGCGTGCGTCTCATCGTCTGCGATCCCCTCTCGATGGTCGACGCACCCGTCCAGAGTGACGTTGATGCTGAACGTGAGCAGTCCCATGCGACGCCCCTTCCCGGCGGTCGACGACCATCGATTCCTGCGCTGGGTCCATCGAAACACAGGTCCGGGACGCCCCGCCGCGGGTTCAGTCACGCCGACGGACCCCGATTTGGCCGGCCGAGGATAATCGAGCCATGACCGCCTCCGATTCCGCCAAGCAGCCCGAGTACACCACCGCCGTCGAGGTCGCCGACTTCCGGCACAACATCGCGGCGGTGCAGGCCAGGATCGATGCCGCGGCACAGCGGGCCGGACGCGACCCGAGCGAGGTGGAACTGCTACCGGTGAGCAAGACGGTGCCCGAGGAGCGCATCATCAACGCCGTGGCCGCCGGGTGTCGTCGGCTCGGCGAGAACAAGGTGCAGGAGGCCAAACGCAAGCACGGCAATCTCGCGGACCTCGATGTCGCGTGGTCGGTGATCGGCCACCTGCAGACGAACAAGGCCAAGGACGTCGCGGCCTTCGCCGCCGAGTTCCAGGCGCTCGACAGCCTCCGCGTCGCCGAGGCCCTGGACCGTCGACTGCAGGCCGCAGGCCGCGCGCTGGACGTCTACGTGCAGGTCAACACCTCCGACGAAGACAGCAAGTACGGCCTCGACCCGGAGGAGCTCCCCGCACTGCTGAAGCAGCTGCCGAACTACTCGTCGCTCCGCGTGCGCGGGTTGATGACACTCGCCCTCTTCTCCGACGACGCCGAGCGCGTCCGCCCCTGCTTCCAGAAGCTGCGCGGTCTCCGCGACCGGATGCGCGAGGAGAACCCGGACCTGATCGGCGACGGCGGCCTGTCGATGGGCATGTCCGGCGACTACGAACTGGCGATCGAGGAGGGCTCGACGTGCGTCCGCGTGGGGCAGGCCATCTTCGGCGCGCGCGCCACGCCGGACAGCATGTACTGGCCCAGCTGACCGTGTCGGCCTGACACCTCGCGCGACCGCCTCACCGCCCGCGGATCGCCACCGCCCGAGCGATCGCCACGGTCGCCGCCAGTACCAGGAGCACCGCGACGCTCGACGCCACCCAGGTTCCCTCGGTGGTCGCGAACCCGAGGATCCATGCGGCGCCGACGCCTGCGCCCGTTGCCACGGCCGCGCCGGGAATCAGAGCGACGGCCGCCGCCCGAACCGTGGACCGGACCGCGGAGTCGCCCGACAGGCGCAGCACGACAGCGATCGCCACGAGGGCCAGACCATACGCCACCAGCCCGCACGCCGCATAGATCGCAAGGACCGTCGCCGGTGTCGGTGCGGAGTCGATGACGTTGCCGAAGGCGATGAACACCGCGACTCCGACACCGACCGCCGCGCCGACCAGACCGGCGAACACCACGCGGGCGATTCGGTTGTCGGGGGCTCCCGCCATGCTGAACCCCAGGCCCCACAGCACAGCGCCGACCAGCCCGCCGACGACAGCACCGAGAACGCCCGTCGACACCAACTGTTCCGCTGCCGTCGGCATGGCGGCGAACGAGGCGTCGAGTATCTGTCGCCGCGGACTGCCGATAGAACTGAGCCCGCTCCCCAGGGTGGCCGCGAGGAGCGCGACCGCAGCCCCCAGGACTGCGAATCCAAGTGTCTGTCGCACAGCTCTCCCCTCTCCTGAATTACTCGCCACTGCCGGCCGAGGATATCCCCCGTTCAGTCGGCATGCCCAGGATTGCGATTCCGGAATGACGCACCACCGCATCGGATACTCTCGCGACACTCCGCACTCCGCCGCGGAAACCACAGCGAAAGGACCGCCCATGGCGCCCTTGTTCAGTCCGTACCTGACCCTCCCCGGCAACGCCGCGAAGGTCTTCGCGTACTACCGGGAGGTGTTCGGCGGCACGCTCGACCTGATGACATACGGCGACACCGACACCACCGGGTTTCCGTTCACGCCCCCGGACGACGCCGTCGCGCACGCACAGCTCGACGGCGGACTCGTGACCTTGGCCGGCGGCGACGCGGTCGGCGAAGACGACGCCGACCCCCAGGCCCTCGCGTCGGACGTCTACTCGTTCCTCATCAGCCTGGACTCCGTCGCGCAGGCGGAGGCACTGATCGGCGAGTTGACCGCACGCGACGCCGAGATCGCGATGCCCTTCGCGCTGGCCCCGTGGGGCGACCACTACGGCCAGGTCCGCGACCGGTTCGGCGTTCTGTGGGCGCTGGTGGTGCCGGGCGGCGACTGACCCGCGGGTGCTACTGCCCCTGACGCACCGCGGCGAACGGCAGATGGCCGCTCACCCGGGCGGCGATCGCGGCGCCGGTGAACTCCTTGGCGCGACGCGCGGCATCGACCACCGTCGCCCCCTTGGCGAGTTCGGCGGTCACCGCGGCGGCCAGCGTGCAGCCGGCGCCGGAGACCCGCTCGTCGCCGATCTTCGGGGCGCTCAGCACAGTGACGTCGGTGCCGTCGAAGAGGACGTCGACGGCGTCGTCGCCGGGCAGCTCCACGCCACCCTTGGCGAGCACATACCGCGGACCGAGGTCGTGGATCCGGCGGGCGGCCTCGATGAGGTCGTCGACCGTCTCGATGGCGTCCATGCCGGAGAGCACGGTGGCCTCGAACAGGTTGGGCGTCACGACCGTGGCCTGCGGCAGCACCCGGGCGCGCAGCGCGGTATCGGTGTCGAGGGCCGCGCCCGGCTCCTGCCCCTTGCAGATCAGGACCGGGTCGAGGACCACGTGGCGCCACGATTGCTTTGCCAGGGCGTCGGCCACCACTTCAATGGTCGCGGGCGTGCCCAGCATGCCGATCTTGACCACGTCGAGGTCGTACGCCGACGTCGCCGCCTCGATCTGGTCGGCGATCACCTGCGGATCCACCGGGACGAACCGATGGTTCCAGCCGTTGTTGGGATCGAACGAGACGATGCAGGTGATGGTGCCGAGCCCGAACGCACCGAGTTCCTGAAAGGTCTTCAGGTCGGTCTGGATTCCAGCTCCGCCGGTCGCTTCGGACCCGGCGATGACATATGCGAAGTCAACCACGCCTGTAGAAACTACAGGGTCCGTCAAACCCCACGGCCGGTCAGTCGACCACCCTGATCATCCGACCGGTCGGGTCGCCGTCGGCCAGGGCGAGGACCTCGTCGAAGCCCTCGACGACGCAGTCGGCGAACAGATCTTGATCGGTGACGGCCGCGGCGTCGAGGTTGATGCCGAGGCACGCCGTCTGACTGTGGGTGATCATCGTCGCCATCACCGCGCAGCCCGGGAGCGGGCCGAAGGGGAACATCCGCTCCACCTTGGCGCCCGCGACAAATGTCTCCCACGGAATGCCGGGCACGTTGCTGGCCTGCAGGTCGTTCTGCGACGTGGTTCCGCTGAACTGCATCAGCACGGGCCCGGGCAGCCACGCCAGCAACGGACCGATGGCATTGAGGACGTCGACGGCGGGTTCGCCCCGCGCCGCACGCACCTGTTCGCGGATGGTCAGCACGCGCTCGAACGGATCGTCGATGCCGACGGGACCGGCCAGGCGGCCGACGGCGATCCGGTTGCCGCCTTCGGGATCGTCGGGTTTACGGACCGAGATCGGAATCGCGACGGGAATGGTCTCGACCGGGGTCCCCATCTTCTCGTGGTAGCGGCGGAACCCGCCGATGAGACCGCCGAGGTAGACGTCGTTGACCGAGGCCCCAGAGGACTTCGCCGCGGCGTGCAGCGCCGAGAACGGCACCTCGAAGGCCAGGAATCGCCACGAGAGGCTGCGCCCGGCGAGCAGCGGCGATCCCGGCGGGCTGATCATTCCGGCGACGCGCGGCACCGACCGGCCATAGCGCAGCACTCGACTCAACGCCTTCTTTGGATCGGTCAGGGCGCGGACGCCGTCGAACGCCATCTCGGCGAGCTTCGGCACCCGGCGGACCTCCTCACCCACCTGACGGGTCAGGACGTCGAGGGCCGACAATTCCTTGGGGACCGGCGGCGCGGGCTGCGGCTTGCCGGGGATCGGATCTCGCGTCGTCGAGTGCAACTGCGCCAGCACCCGGATGGCACCCAGCCCGTCGGTGAGGGCGTGGTGCCCTTTCAGCAGGTAAGCGGTCTTGCCGTCGGCCAACCCGTCGATCAGATAGCCCTCCCACGGCGGTCGTGCCGAATCGAGCGGGGTCATCGCCAACTGCTCGCACAGGGTGAAGAGGTCGGCCATCGTGCCGTCGCCCGCCAGGCGGACGCGTCGCAGGTGGTAGTGCAGGTCGAAGTCGGGATCCACCTCCCAGCTCGGCGTGCCGGTGTGCAGCGGCGACTCGATCACCCGCTGGCGGAACCGGGGGGCCATCCGACTCCCCCAGTCGTGCGCGGCGACGAGTCGGTCCCAGTCGGGCTCGGTGTCGTAGATCTCGACCATCGAGATGGTCGAGCGCATCCGGCGGTCGGCGTCACCGCGCCACATGACGGTGTCGACCGCGCTCATCTCCGTCTCGGTCCCCCAGTCGAGCGGGCGGTCTTCCGGCTTCGTCTTCTGGTCGGCCGCCCCGGCTGCCGTTGCGTCGTGTTCGGTCACTTGCCTGCCTCCCGCCATTCGAAGACGCCCATCGTCCGAGTCATGCGGCCGTCGGCGTAGGCCGTCACCGGCCAGTCCGCGAGCGCGTCGAGAAATTGCTGTCGCACTTCTTCGGCGTACTCGCCCGCCTTCTCGGGCACCCACGACGACGTGTCGATGGGTGGCAGCACCCGGACCTCCACGGTGCCGGGTTTGATCAACTGCGCGCCGCGCCACATCAGCTCACCGGCGTTCCGCAGCACCACCGGGACCACGGGCACCCCCGCGTTCATGGCGATATGGAACGGCCCCTTCTTGAACGGCCCGATCCGCGGCGTGGCCGAACGGGTGCCCTCCGGCGCCACGACGAGTGAGAAGCGCTCCTCCTCGATCTTCTTGACCACCGGCGCCAATTGCTCGATCGCGCGGCCGGCATCGGCCCGGTCGATGAAGGCGACCCCGCCCAGCTGCAGGATCTTGCCGAACAGCGGCAGGTCGCGGATCTCCTTCTTGGCCACGCCGGTGGCGTCCTGACGAATCAGGTGGATCATCACCGGGAGGTCGAGTTTGGACTGGTGATTGAAGACGAACACGCACGGCCTGGCCGCGGTGAGGTTCTCGCGGCCGTCCAGCACCTCGACGTTGACCCCGGCGACCGCGAAGCCGGTGTCGATGCCCGCCGAGACCGACTGCTGCATCGTCTCCGTACCGTCGTCGCTCACCAGGCCTTTCGCGAAGCCCACCGCCGCGCTGCCGAGGAACGACCCGTAGAAGGCGGTGGTCCGCGCCAGCATGCCGAGGCGGTTGTACGACGGATTGTGCATGTCGAGGATGGGCCAACCCCGAGACTCGGCGACCGCGCGCAGTTCGCGCTGCGGTGAAACCGCCGCCGGGTGCCCCACCGACTCCAGATAGGGCACGTCCTCGTTGCCGTCGCTGTAGGCGAACGACGCCGCCAGGTCGAGGTCGTACTCCTTGGCCAGTCGCCGAACGGCGGCGGCCTTGCCCGGTCCCCACAGCGGACGGCCGAGGATCCGCCCGGTCACGATGCCGTCGACCACCTCGACATCGGTCGCGAGGGCGTGATCGGCGTCGATCTGTTTGGCGATCGGCTCGATCTGGAACCGGGTTGCCGACGATGCGATGACGATGCGATGTCCCTTGGCCCGGTGCGCCCGCAGCACCTGCCACATCTGCGGTCGCAGCTTGGCCGCGGTGTCCTGTTTGAAGAGCTGCTCGCCCATCTCCAGCAGTTCGGCGTAGGTCTTGCCCGCGAACGCCGGTTTGGTGGCTTCGAGCACCTCGGCGTAGTCCTGCTCCGACGAGCATCCGCGCAGCCCGATCATCAATCCGTCGAGCAGTTCACCGGTGGTGAACTCCATGCTGCGCAGCCGAGCGCGCAGGATCGCGGTGGCCGAGAAGCCCTCCAGAAGCGTGCCGTCGTAATCGAAGAAGGCGCAGACCTTCTTTCCTGACGGGGCGGCGTTGATCTCTCGCAGCCGATCGGCCAATGCACTCACTGATCGGACTCCTTCTGGCGGTCGGCGACCGCACGAACGTCACTGGACTCGATGTCAGCAGCCCGGTCCTCGGCCTCACGGTCGTCAACACAACCGGCCGCGGCCTGCTCGGCTTCGATCGCCGCCAGTCGCACCAGTCGCGCACGCATGGTCTCGACCTCGGCCAGCCAGGCATCACGCGCCTGCGCCACGTCGTCGAACGACGATCCGCCGACCGCACCGCGATTGTCGGCCAGACGGTACGCCGCGTCGTACTGTTCCCGCGAGACCGAGTCCTTGCTGTGAACGACGCCCTGCATCGACAGCTGCCGTCCGAGCCCCAGGCAGTCGGCCAGCACCGCCTCCTTGTCGCGCTCCTGGGCGCCGAGGGCGACCAGGTAGCGGGCGACCACGAGCTGCGAGTCGAAGAAGGTCTGGAGGGTGCGCCGCGCGAAGAGCTGTCCGGCACCCGCGAGCAGAGCCGTGTGCACCCATTCCTTGCTCGGCGGCGAGACACGCCACCCGGGTGCGATCAGATCGGTCTCCGCACCGAGTCGGTGCAGGAACTCCTTCTTGGCGGGAAAGAAGAATTCGAACTTCAGCAGGTCGCGGATCCGCAGCGCCTCCTGCTGCGCGGGACCCAGCAATCCCTCCGACGGGTCGGCCTGCGCATCGGGCGCCGGGCCGCCTTCCACCACGTCGCCGTCCGAGACTGCGAGCATGCCGAGCTCGACGATCGCACGGTCGACGAAGTGGTGCAGTGCACCGTTGCGGTAGTAGGCGGCCACCGCGTGGTTGTCGGGGGCGATCGACCAGATCTGCTCGGGCCCGCCGTCGAAGGTCTCCAGCACGCCGGCGTCGGTGAGCTCACTAAGCGTGTCGAGGAGGCCCAGACCGCGACACAGCGCGGGGTCCGGGCCGGGCAGCGACCGCGCGTCGATGTAGTCCAGGAGCGGTGCCAGGATCACCTCGATCTCGCGCGCCGTATACGCCCGATCCTCAGCGCCGAGCAGCGCGAATCCCGCGAGCGAGGTCGCCGAGATGGGAGTGGCGGCGTTGATCTCGTCCATCACCTTGAACGCGACCTTCTCGAGCCGCACCCGACCGCTGCCCGCGTCGTTCAGCGCGGTCCGCAGCGAGAAGGGCTCGCCGAATCGCACCCGGGCCTCGCCGCGATAGGTGCGCTGGCCGCGCGCGTACTTCAACAGCCACTTGAGGTCTTCGGGAGTCTTGGTACCGCCTGCGGATTCCTTCGCCATCGCGGCGATCTCGGGCAGTTGGTCGTAGACGATCGAGGTCGGGACCACCATCACGTCGGCGTCGTCGAGCGCCTCGACGGCATCGGCGACGTAGGCCAGCAGGCCCAGCATCGGCGGTCGCAGCTTGCCGGTGCGACTGCGTCCGCCCTCGATGTACCACTCGAGGTTGAACCGCTTCTCGACGATGAACGACAGATACGACCGCATGGCCAGCTTGTAGACCGGATCCGAACCGAACTTGCGACGGATGAAGATGGTGCCTGCACGACGGGCGATGGGCCCCATCGGCCAGAACGCCAGATTCTCGCCGCCGAGGACCAGGTTGGGCGGAAAGTCGTGCTGCTCCAGCACACTCGCCAGGATCAGCGAATCGACGTAGCTCCGGTGCGACGGCAGGAACACCAGCGAACTCGACTTGTTCAGTTCCCGCAGCCGACTCAGGGTGTCGAGGTCCACCGACACCGACCAGGCTCGCTCGTACAGCCCGCGAAAGGTGGTGGTGAACACGTCCTGCACCAGTCGGCTCTGGGTCGCGACGAACGTGCCCATCTTGTCGGTGGCCTCCTGCGCCACCGACGCCGCCGTGCGACCGAGGTCCACGGCGAGCTCTGCGGCCGCAGCTTGGAACCGGGCGGACGAGCTGATCTGTTCGGCCACCAGCCGCGGAACCTTGTACCGCGTACCGATGAGCTCGAGTTCGGCACGCTCAGCCGAGAGCGCGGCACGCATGCCGACGAAGGCCGCGAACGACTCCCCCTCGGCCTGCTGCTCGCCGTACCGCGCGCCGAGCTCGGCGACGCTGGCCGCCGCACCCTGAACCACCCGAACACGAGCCGGACTCTGTCTGCGGATCGCCTGCTGTCGAAAGGCAGGCGGCTTGCGCGGGTTCGACAGGACGATCGCGTCGGCGAGCGCCACCCTGCGCTCGCCGCGGCGCACCGGCGGCAGCCACACCACGCGGGCCGGGATCAGCACCGTCTCAGGGTCCAAACCGGCGATGTCGACCTCGTCGAGGGTGCCGACCCAAGCGCCGGGGTACTGCCTCGCCGCCCACTCCGACACCATTTCGTGCTCGATGTCGGTCCGCACGTCGGCCAACACGATGTCGCCCACATTCCACCCCTCCCAGAACGTCCCGCCTGCATCGTCATGGCAGGTGACGGCTGTCATTGTCGCTGATTTCACACCGCGGCGGATCCGATTGGGCACGAAAACTCCGGGACGGCCCACACGCCGGTGAGTCGATGGGACTACCCACCGAAGTTGATCATCTGATCTACTAGCCGTGTGACCACTGCCTCAACTCGACGCCCGTTGTGGCGCGTCGCCGTCGCCGTGTTCGCGGCGATCGCGATGCTCGCCGCGCCGGCAGCCCTGATCCCGACGTCCGGACCGCTGGCCAACGCCGCGCCGGGCGAGCCCGCCTACGACCTCGCAGGCAAGTGCCTGCGACTGACGGACAACACCGGCCGCGCACTGCCCGGCACCGGGCCGTCGACCGCCAAGGCAGCGGCGCTGGGCGCCTTCCTGTTCTACGACACCGCCGGAAAGCTCCTCACCTCGAGTGACGGCAAGCTGGTCCGCGAGGCGAAGCCGTCGTCGGCCGCCATCTGGAAGGTTCATCGTGCAGGCGACGACTACCGCCTGACGTCGTCGAGCGGCAAGGTCCGCACCGTGCGCCTGGCCGAGGCGAGCGGTTGTCGTGCCTTCCCCGAGGCAGAGCTGAACGTGAGCGGCGAGCCGCACACCGGCACCGACGCGAACGGCAACCTCGCGGGCTTCGCCGACTCGCACGCACACCTGATGGCCGAGCAGTTCCTCGGCGGCGCGCTGCACTGCGGCAAGCCCTTCAGCCCGCTCGGCATCACCGACGCGCTCCAGGACTGCCCCGACCACGGCACCGACGGCATGCCCGCGCTCGCGGAGCACATCCTGTCCGAGCCCGGCCCGCACGACACCCAGGGCTGGCCCACCTTCCGCGACTGGCCGCGGTACAACTCACTGACCCACGAGCAGACCTACTACCGCTGGCTGGAACGTTCGTGGCGGGCGGGCCTGCGCGTGCTGAACAACTACTACGTTCAGAACCGCGTGCTCTGCGAGATCTACCCGCTGAAGAACCAACCGTGCAACGAGATGGACACCGTCCGCATTCAGCACCGCAACCTGCTGAAGCTGCGGGACTACATCGACGCGCAGGCCGGCGGCCCCGGCCGCGGCTTCTTCCAGATCGCGACCAACGAAGCCGAGATGCGCCGCATCGTCGAGTCCGGCAAGCTGGCCGTCACGCTCGGCATCGAGATCTCGGAGCCCTTCGGCTGCGGACAGTCGTTCGGCAAGGCCGAGTGCAGCACCCGCGACATCGACCGCGGCCTCGACGAACTGCACAAGATCGGCGTGCGCCAGGTGATCCTGACGCATAAGTTCGACAATGCGCTCGGCGGAGCCCGCATGGACAGCGATCTCACCGGTGTCGGCGTCGAGATCGGTCAGGTCTACGCCGGCGGCGGTCTGTGGCAGACCGAGCCGTGCCGCGGCGAGCTGAAGGACAACATCCCGCCCGCAGGCGCACCCGGACAGTGCAACATCCGCGGCCTGTCGAAGCTCGGCGAGTACGCGGTCGACGCCGTCATCGACCGCCGCATGGTGATCGACGTCGATCACCTGTCCGCGAAGTCGTCCAAGCGCATGCTCGACATCCTCACCGCGCGCAAGTACCCGGGCGTCGTCTCGTCGCACAGCTGGACCGACGACAAGAACTACAAGCGCATCCTGGCGAACGGCGGCGTCCTCGGCCTCTATGCCAACAGCGCGGCCAAGATCGAAGGCGACGAGATGAGCGAGTCGTTCATCGACAAGTGGCGCATCGCCCGTGCGGCAGCGCCGGCCGGCTCGTTCTTCGGCATCGGCTTCGGCCCGGACATGAACGGACTCGGCATGCAGGCCGCGCCGCGGCCCGACGCCAAGACCAAGCCCGTGCGCTACCCGATCGTGATGCCCGACGGCACCAAGGTCAGCAAGCAGCGCACCGGCCAGCGGACCTTCGACGTGAACGTCGACGGCAACGCCCACTACGGCCTGATCCCGGATTGGATCGAGAGCCTTCGGGTGGAAGGCGGCAAGGACGGCGATGCCATCGTCGCCGACCTGTACCGCGGTGCCGAGGTCTACGCCCGGATGTGGCACAACGTGGAGGCCTACGGCCGGTGACCGATGCCGAGACCGCGCCCGCGGCACTACCCCGCAGAGTCACCGCGGGTTTTGCCGCGGGCAGTCTCGGCACCGGCGGGTTCGGGGTCCTGCCCGGCCTCGTCCTCGCCTACTACCTCACCGACACGCTCGCCGTCAGTGCCCTGCTGGCGGCGGCGGTGGTGGTGATCCCGAAACTCGTCGACGTCCTCATCAATCCGATCATCGGGGCACGCAACGATCGCGCGTTCGCCGCCACCGGAACCCGCACGCGACTGATGTGGACCGGGACGGTCACGATCGTCCCGTTGTTCATCCTCACTTTCTGCGCGCCGACCGGACTGCCGCCGGTGGTCGCCGCGCTGTGGGTCCTGTTCTTCTTCACCGCGGCGGCCGTCGCGTACGCGTGCTTTCAGGTCCCCTACGTCGCGTTGCCCACCGACCTGACTCGCGACTACCACGCCCGCACCCGATTGATCTCCGCTCGGATCGCGGTCCTGGCCCTGGCCATTCTGCTGATCGGCGCCGGGGCGCCCGCGATCCGCAACGCGCTCGGCGGCGGCGCGCTCGGGTACGCCGTGATGGCCGCCGGGTCGGTGGCGGTCATCGCCTGCGGGATGGCGGTCTCGACGTCCATCGCCGGTGCCGCTGCGCGACGACCGCCCGCCGCCGTCGTCGCTCCCCTGCCTCAGGTCGACGGCCGAGAAGCCTTCCGCGCCGCCCGTCGGCACCGCCACTACCGGATCCTGCTGTCGGTGTTCGTGATCCAGGCACTGGCCAGCGCCGTGATGCTCGCGGGGGCGCAATACCTCGCGACCTACGTTCTCGACGATCCCGACGCACTCACCCCGCTGTTCGTCGCGCTGGTGGCCCCCGCTCTGCTGGTGATGCCGCTCTGGGTGCGCGTCGGTCGCCGCTTCGGCAAGCTCCGCGGCCTGTTCGTCGCCTCCGGGGTCTTCTTGCTGGCGGACCTGATCCTTGCCGTCGCCATCAGCGCTCCCGGCCCGTGGGTGTTCGCGGTGGTCGCCCTCACCGGTGTCGGCTACGCGGGCATGCAGACCTTCCCGCTCGCCATGCTGCCCGACGTGATCGACGAGCACACCAGCGAAACAGGTCGTGATCAGGGTGGAGCCCTGGCCGGACTGTGGACGGCGGGCGAGACGCTCGGCATGGCGGTCGGCCCCGGCGTCTACCTCCTCGTCCTCGCTGCCACCGGCTTCGTCTCGTCGTCCGCCGACACGGTCGCCGATCAGCCGCGCAGTGCCGTCGTCGGCATCACCGCGGGCTTCTCCCTGTTGCCCGCGGTGCTGGTGGCGATCAGCATGGTGATCCTGACCCGCTACCACCGAAAGGCACCCCGATGAGCAGCGACGCCGAAGCGGTGATCAGCGAACTCCGGCGACTGCGGGAGTCGGATGCGCCGACGCACGGCGGTCGGATCCTGTCGTACGTGTACGACAGCGGACTGGCCGAGCTCGACGCCCTCGCGGCCGAGGCCGCCGATCTGGTCCGCCCGGTCAACGGGCTCGATCCGACGGTCTTCGGATCGGTCGCCGCGATGGAGCGCGACTTGATCTCGTTCGCGCGCACCGCGTTCGGCGCACCCTCCGCGGTCGGCACGGTGACCTCGGGCGGTACCGAGAGCTGCCTGCTGGCGGTGCTCGCAGCCCTCAAGTCGAGCGGCGTCGAACGGAACCGGGCCAACGTGGTCGCACCGTCCACCGTGCACGCAGCGTTCAGCAAAGCCGCCGAGACGTTCGGCATCGAACTGCGTCGCGTGCCCGTCGACCCGACCACCACTGAGGTCTCGGCCTCCGCGATGGCCGCGTGCATCGATGACGCGACGGTCCTGCTGGTCGCGTCGGCGCCCAACTATCCCACCGGGGCGATCGATCCGATCGCCGAGATCGGGGCGGTGGCCCTCGAGCACGACCTCCCGTTCCACGTCGATGCGTGCCTCGGCGGCTTCGCCCTCGCGTGGTGGCCCACCGATCTCCCGTCGTGGGATCTGGCGACTCCGGGGGTGACGAGCCTGTCGGCCGACTTCCACAAGTACGGGTACTCGCCGAAGGGCGCGTCGATCCTCCTGCACACCGACCGCAACCGTCACCGCGCCGGGTTCTTCGCCACCGCCGACTGGCCCGGCTATCCGATTGTGAACCCGACCCTGCTCGGCTCGCGCTCCGCGATGGGCACGGCGTCGGCCTGGGCCATCGCCCGTCGTCTCGGAACCGACGGCTTCGCCGCACTGGTCACGGACATCGCGGCGGCGCGCGAGGTACTGGTGGACGCGGTTCGCGAGATCGACGGACTGCGCGTCGTCGGCAGTCCCCAGGGGCCGGTGTTCTCCGTCGCCGCCGATCTCGACGCCGCGACCGCCGTCGACCCCCACCGGTGGGCCGACGAGGTGGCCTCGCGCGGATTCACCCTGCAGGCGCAGCCTCGCTATACCCAGGCGGACGGTTCCGAGTTGCGCCCGAGCACGCATCTCACGGTGACTCCGGTGACCCGCACGGTGGTCGGCGACCTCGTCGCCGCAATGCGCGAGGCCGCCGACGCGGCGCGCGGTCTCCCCGGACCGGAGGCGCCGGCTCCGCTCCGAGAGTTGGCGACAGCGTTCGAATCCGGTGCCGTCTCGGTTGCCGATGCGCTGGCATTGGACTCCGCGGTCACCGAATCCGTGCTGGTGGGCGCTGGAATCGACCCGCACACCGATCCGTCGCAGGCCTCAGATGCCCTTGACATCGGCGCGGTGATCGCGGCGATCGATGTCCTGCCGCGGCCGGTGACCGCGAAAATGCTCACCGAGTTCCTCGCCGCGTTCACCAACCCGTGAGGTCAGGCCCGGTCGATCACCTCACAGCGAGCGGGAGATGATCTCCTTCATGATCTCGTTGGTGCCGCCGTAGATCATCTGGACTCGGTTGTCGGCCCACATGCGGGCGATCGGGTACTCGTTCATGTAGCCGTACCCGCCGAACAGCTGCAGGCAGGTGTCGGCCACCTGCATCGCGCGGTCGGTGGTCCACCACTTCGCCATGGCGACCGTCGGAATGTCGAGTTCCCCGCGCAGGTGCTGCTCCATGCAGTCGTCGAGGAAGACGCGGGCCACGTGCGCTTCGGTCGCCACCTCGGCGAGCTTGAACTTGGTGTTCTGGAATCCGAAGACCGGGCGACCGAACGCGGTGCGCTCCTTGGTGTACGCGAGGGTCTTTTCGAGCGCGACCTCCATGCCTGCCACCGACGCGACGGCGATGATCAGGCGCTCCTGCGGAAGCTGCATCATCAGCTGCACGAAGCCCTGGCCCTCTTCAGTACCCAGCAGGTTCGACTGCGGAACACGGACGCCGGTGAAGTTCAGTTCGGCGGTGTCCTGACCGCGCATGCCCACCTTGTCGAGGATTCGGCCACGGCTGAAGCCTTCGCGCTCGGTCTCCACGAGGATCAGGGACATGCCCTTGGAGCCCTCTGAGGTGTCCGTCTTCGCGACGACGATCACCAGGTCGGCCTGACCGCCGTTGGTGATGAAGGTCTTGGAACCGTCGATGACGTAGTCGTCGCCGTCCTTGACCGCCTTGGTCTTGACGCTCTGCAGGTCGGAGCCGGTGCCTGGTTCGGTCATCGCGATCGCGCCGACCACTTCGCCCGAGGCCATCTTGGGCAGCCAGTGCTTCTTCTGCTCTTCCGAGCCGTACGCCAGGATGTAGTGCGCGACGATGCCGTTGTGCAGGCTCTGCCCCCAGGCCGAGTCCACCACGCGGGCCTGTTCCTCGATCAGGACGGCCTCGTGGGCGAAGGTTCCGCCACCGCCGCCGTACTCCTCCGGGATCGACATGCACAGCAGGCCGACCTCGCCGGCCTTGGTCCAGAGCTCACGGTCGACGTGATGCTGCTCGATGTAACGCTCCGAATTCGGCGCGATCTCCTTCTCACAGAAGGCGCGCGCCATATCGCGCAGCGCAGTGAGGTCTTCGGTCTCCCACGAAGGACGTCGTGCCATGAATTCAGCTACCTATCTCGTTTGCGTCTGTTGACGATGGATTCGCCCAGCACCCCGAGACTATACACACGTATCGGGAGTGCGGGCCTCAGCGATCGTAACATCGCTCAATGGCATCGTCACGATCGGCCGTCCACGAGCCCCGACGACGATGGGCCCGGAACCATGAGGTTCCGGGCCCATCGATCAGGTCTGCGGCGTCAGCCGCGGCGGAGTGCTAGGCGTTGCCCTTCTTCCACGTCGACCACGGGATGTTCCAGTCACCGAGGCCGTCGGTACCCGGCAGGGTCGGCCCCACGGTGTTCTTGACCGTCACCGGGTCGCCGCGCAGCGTGTTCTGCAGAATCCAGAGCGCATTGTCCGGACTGAGATTCAAGCAGCCGTGACTCTGGTTCGAGCTGCCCTGCGCCCACATCGACCAGGGCGCCGAGTGGAAGTAGATGCCGCTGTAGGACATCTGCGTCGCGTAGTCGACCGGCGTGCGGTACCCGTCGGCCGAGCCGACCGGCACACCGTAGGTGGACGAATCCATGATCATGTTGTCGAGGCGATCGCCGACCAGGTAGATGCCGTTGTCGGTGGGCGTCGAATCCTTACCCATCGAGGTCGGCATGGTCTTGATGGTCTTACCGTTGCGGACCACCGTCACCTGCTTGGTGTTGTCGTCGGCGAACAGTTCCATATGACGTCCAACGGTGAACGACGACGACGAGTTCTCCTCGCCGAACAGGCCGTCACCGAGGTCCATTCCGAAGATGTTGACCTTGACGTTCACCTTGGTGCCGGTCTTCCAGAAGTTCTCCGGACGCCACCGCACTTCGCGGTCGCTGAGCCAGTAGAACGCGCCCTCGACGGCGGGAGTGGTGGTGATCTTGATGGCGTCCTGAGCCGCCTTGCGGTCCGGGATCGACTCGTCGAAGCGAACGCCGACCGGCTGGCCGACGCCGACGGTCTCACCGTCGGGCGGGCTGATGTACGCCATGGTCACGTTGTTGGGAGCACGCGTCCGGAAGGCACTGGTGCTCGTGGTCTTGCCACCGACACCGATCGCGTCAGCGGTGATCGAGTACCGCTTGCCATAGCCGAGCGGCTCGGCGCTGGTCCACTTCGTGCCGTCGTCGCTGAGGGTGCCCTTGATCGGCGAACCGTCAGACTTGGGAATGGTGACCTTGCTGATCGCACCCTCGGTGGCCGTCACGACGATCGGGCGACCCGGCTGCACACCGACCTCGCCCTTCGTCAGCTGATCGCCCGCCTCATCGGTGATCGTGATGGCAGGCTTGACCATGTCCCCGAACTCACCATTCGCGTGAACGGTCTCCTCGTAGCTGCTGCACGACGAGACCAACGCGATGGCAGCGAGAAAGACAATGACCGTGGTGGCCTTACGGCCGTGCCCACGATCGCGCATCCGACGAAAACGCATTGTGCTCCCAAGAAGTCATTCATCACGGTCCACAGAAAGCGGACCCGGTACCGGTTCTCCAGTGTACGGAACCACCACGACCGCCTCCACATCGGCGCGTGTGGAGCGCCACACATCATTCAGGCAATCGACGATTACACCGAAATCGCAGCTGAGACCGCACATCACAGGGCTGCGAACGTGAATCTGAACTTGAGGTTCAGTCGCTCACCCGGCTGCCAGATCGTGTCGTCGCGGCTACGCGGCAAGGTCGTCGCGTTCATCCGTGCGGAGGACAGCCGAAGGCACTGGAACGGACTGGCCCGCCACCTCGATCTGAGCGAAGCCCGGACGTGCCTTTCCAGCGAACGACCGGAACCACGACAGCACGGCACCGACCCGATTGCGGAAACCGACAAGGTACAGGAGGTGGACACCGAGCCAGGTGAACCAGCCGAGGATGCCGGTCAGCTTGATCCCCATCGGCGCGTCGACCACCGCGTTGTGACGGTTGACGACGGCCATGCTCCCCTTGTCGAGGTAGGAGAATCGCGTTCCGCGCGGAGTCGCGCCCCGGACCATGTCCGCCGCGTGACGCCCCTGCTGCATCGCCACCGGGCTCTGTCCCGGGTAGTTGTTCAGGCTCGTCATGTCGCCGATCGCGAAGATGTCCGCACGACCGCCGACGGTGAGATCGGGGTTGATCAGGAGGCGTCCGGCCCGATCGGTGTCGCACCCGGTCGCCTCGGCGATGACCGCCGCGAGCGGCGTCGCCTTGACGCCGGCGGACCACACGACGGTCTTGGCCTCCAGCACCTGCTCTTGGCCGTCCTGATCGCGAATCGTGACGCTCCCCCCTTCGATATCGGTCACGAAGGTGCCGGTGAGAATGTCGACGCCTGCACCTTCCAGGGTCTTGCGCGCGAAGGCCGAGAGCCGACCCCCGTACACGGGCAGGACGTCGCCCGCACCCTCCACCAGGTAGACCTTCGCCGGCGCGTCGGTGAAGTAGCGAGCACCCAGTTCACGGATCTGCCCGGCGACCTCGACGCCGGTCGCGCCGCCGCCGACCACCACGAAAGTGTGGGCGGCTTCGTCGCCCACCGGGGCGTTGAAGCAGTCGTACAGGTGCTCGCGCAGGCGCACGGCGTCGTCGAGCGTTTTGAGCGAGAACGTGCGGTCCGCCCACTCGTCATGACCGAAGTATCCTTGGCTGGCGCCCGCGGCCACGATCACGTACTCGTACCCGATCTGCTCCGCGCCATCCGCAGTCTCATACGTCAGCACCTTGTTCGCCGCGTCGACCGCGGTGACTCGCCCGTGAACGACGTCGACGGTCTTCTTGTCGGCCAGCACCTCGGCGATGGGCGGCGCGATCTCCTCGGAGTTCAGGACGCCGGTGGCCACCTGGTAGAGCAGCGGCTGAAAGAGATGTTCGGGCGTCGCGGAGATGAGCACCGTCTCGACGTCGGACTTCGCGAGCTGCTTGGCCGCGGCCAGGCCGCCGAATCCCGAGCCGATCACGACAACATCGGTGCTGCGCATTTCTTCACATCTCCCAACTGATGGACTGCCGAACTACTGTCATCAGCCACGGTGCCAAAGCTCTGTTTCATGATCAATCGGCTTGACCACCGGTTTACAGATGCGATTAATCAGTTCTACTCATATATGGTGATGCGGTGGAGTTTCGCCAGCTTGAGTACCTCGTCGCCGTCGAAGAGACCGGCGGATTCTCCAAAGCCGCCCAGCGATGCTTCGTCTCACAGTCGGCCATCAGCCATCAGATCGCGACGCTGGAGCGAGAACTGGACACCACGCTGTTCGACCGTTCGACCCGCCGCGTGGAGCTCACCCAGGCCGGCGAACTCCTGCTCCCCCGTGCCCGCGAGCTGCTCCGCCTGCGCGACGAGGCTGCTGCCGCCGTCCGTCCGCAGCCGAACCGCATTCGCATCGCGGCCAACATGTCGTTCGCGAGTTCGGCGCTTGCGGCAGTCTCCACGATCCGCGATCGCCATCCGGACGCGGAGATCGACTTCCTGATCAAGCCCTTCGCCCAGCGCATCGAAGCGGTCGCGACCGGCGAGGCCGACCTCGCACTGATCCGCGGCCGTCTGGAGTTCGACGGACTCTTCCTCGACCCGCTGTGGATCGAGCAGCCTGTCGTGGCCTTCAGCCCGAAGCATCCGCTCGCCAAGCTGGGGCGACCTCCGAAACCCGCCGAACTCGCTGAGTATCCGCTGATCCTGCCGTCGATCGAGAAGCAGCGACTGCTGCACAATCTGGTGGAGCGCGCCTTCGCGAAGGCGGGAGTCACCGCGACCCTCGGCCCGGAGATCCGCGAGGACCATCCAGTCTCGTTCGAGCTGGTGAATCACCCCGATTCCTGGACCATCGTCTACGAGGACATGAAACAGCCGGGCATCATCTCACGCCACAATCCGGCGTTCACCCTCACCGTCTCCGCCGCGTTGCGCGTGGACGCCGAGCCGAACCCGCTGGTCGCCGACCTGCTGACCGCACTCTCCGGCGGGCATCGACGACACTGACGCGACGCGGCGTTGCGCGCCGAGCTCAGGTGGACGGCGCGAAGGCTCCATGGAAGGTCATCGGTATGTGATGATCCAGGGTCGCCGTCGCGAGTGGGCCATCGTCGGGCCGATCGGCACGCAGAATGAGCAGCGCTGAGACCTGCGCGGTCGGCCGATGCCGCACCGTCAGCAACCAGCCCGCGCCCTCCTCGGAGGTCCCGGGGTCTGCGACGAACAGCGGTTCACAGATCGTGTCGTCGCCGTCGGTGAGGAAGCTGCGGTGCGTGCCGAGAGTGTGGTCGATAGTCGTGATCAAGTCCGGATTGCCGCCCGGCCGCGAAGCCTGCGCCAGGTAGGTGAAGCGATGGGGCGTGGTGGTTCGGCGGTGGTCGAGCTGCGGAAACTCGCCGCCGAGGTCGCTGAGCGGTTCGCTCGAGCAACGACGGGTATCGCGATTGACGACCAGCCTCGTCAGAGTGCCGCCGAACGCAGGCCCCGGCTCGCCGCGGTAGTCGCGCAGATGTGAGTTCCACTTCGCCCAGCCGCCGTCCCCCGGATCGTGGGCGACCAGTTCGACGACGGTCTCCGACCCGAGGTCGTACGCATTGGTGACATGGAAATGGAACAGCGGCCCGTCCTCGATCCGGATCGCAGCGCTGCCGTCCCGAGGAACCAGCACGATTGTGGTGCCGAGATCCGGTTGGTACGAGAGAGCATCGTCGAAGGGACGGAGGCCCAGCGCCACGGGGATCGGCCGTTTGACCACCAGCGGTCCGAGAACAAACGCCAGGAAGCGCTCGGTCAGCGCGAAGTCGTGGACGAATCCGAGCTTCGGAATCGGAATCGTTGCGAGTCCGGACAGCTGCCCGCCCGGACTCAACCGGTAGCAGCGGATCATCGGCCGCGGAAAGAAGTCCAGTCCGAAGTTGAAGACGTCGCCGGTTGTCGGGTCGACCTTCGGGTGCGCCGAGAAGGCGCCGAGGCGCTTGAGTGCGCCGCCGAACGACTCCGCGCCGTACGTCGCCAGCGTCTCGGCATCCATCCGGTGCGGCCTGCCGCCCTCCCAGAGGGCATACAGCGATTCTCCGTGGGTCAGCACATTGGTGTTGGCCATGTTCTCGGGAAAGCGCAGGGCGTTCGCCAGCGCACCGCCGAGTCGCTGCGTGCCGAAACCTCGCGACGGCTTCCCGTCGCGCGACGACCGCTCGAACGTTCGGGTGCGAACGTACCGGTTGCGGAACCGCACCGCGCTCGGAGCGATCTCGAATCGCGAGACCATGCCGTCGCCGTCGAAGATGTGCCCGATTGGATGGCCGCCGACTTCGAATCGGCCAGGCCCAATCCGATACAGAACGCCACGCAGCGCTTCCGGGATCCGCCCCTGCACGTCGCGCACGACGTAGTCGAACTCCCCGTGTTGTGAATCCCACGGCGAAGTGCCCAGGTCAGACCCAACGCGGCCCATTACTCGATGATCAGGTGAGACATTCATGCCTAGCAATGTCTCACTTTCGATACATTCGAATCAATAGTTGAATCATAATTGGTCGATAGACTGAACTTCATGCCCGACAACGACGACATCCTCATTGCCGCGCGCACGGTCATCGGGCGAGTCGGCCTCAGCGCGTTGACGTTCACCGCAGTTGCAGAGGAGGCCGGGATCAGCCGGGCCACGCTGTACCGCCGGTTTCCTTCGCGTGACGAACTCATCGCGGTGGTGGTCGTGGCCGAACTGGACGAACTCGAGCGCATGGTGGCCAACCGCCTACGCTTCGCCGATCAGCCCCAGCAGACGATCACGATGCTCGTGCGCGAGGTGCTGGACTACAACTCGCGCAACGAGGCGTTGCAGACCGCCCTTCGCACCGACGCCGCGGAGTTGCTGCCCTGGCTCATCCGCACCGAACCACGACCCACCCTTGTCGACATCGTCACCGAACGAACCCTCGCGCGCATCGCAGACTCACCGTTGACGACCGCCCTGCACCCGGATCCCGCCACCGCGATCGAGTTCATGGTGAGCGCCATCTATGCGGAACTGCTCTCGCCCGCCCGACACCTGAGCCACGCGCAATTGGCCGACTACATCACCGCCGCCGTATACCGGCCGTGACGAGGCACGGCCGACACGCCCGACTGGCCGGTCCTCAGTTTCAGGACGACTGCGGCGTGTCCGAATTGTGGGCGTGTCGCACCGCGTAAACCATTCGGCACGACACGCCGAGAACCCGCGACACGCCGTTTCGCACCAGAACTGACAGAGAGCGAACCTTGCGTTCCCGTCCCACCCCTCACGAGCAGCACCGCAACCTGCCACTTCCTCCCGGGAGCGGCCGTTCGCCAGTTCTGGGTCGTCAGCGGCGTGTCCGATCCTCGGGCGTGTCGATGTCCGCGACAAGATCTGCTCCACCCCGAGATCCGCGAACCCCCATCCCGACCGGCCGGGCTTGAGATTTCGGACGACTGCGGCGTGTCCGAACTGTGGGTGTGTCGGGCTACGCGTGAACCATTTCGGCACGACACGCCGAGAACCACGACACGCCGTTTCGCACCAGAACTGACACGGCAGGACCTCGCGGTCCGACACCGCGACGACGTGGGGCCCGACCCAACACTTCCCTGGGTCGCCCTCGCAGGAGCACCACATCTCCAGCCGCACATCGCCAGTCGGCAATTCTGGGCTCTGACCGGCGTGTTCGATTGTGGGCGTGTCGACCTCCGCGACAAGACCTGCCCACCACAAAACCCCCGAACGCCCACCCCGACGCCCGGGTCACACAGCCGAACACCCAAATCAGAAGGGCGGCTCCCCGTCCATGACATCACGAGCAACCACCGCCGCAACCTCCGCCGCCTCGCGGAGCCGCCGATTCTCGGCCCGCCGCCGCATCCGATACAGATGCTTGGCCTCCAGCCGTGTCCTCGCCCGTTTCGGATCCTCACCGGCGTGTCCGGAACCCGGGCGTGTCGCCGCCCCGTGCGAACACGGAATCAACCCCAACTCCGGCAACAACCACCCATTCGCCGCCTGCTGCCGAACCACCAGACCCTCCGGCGTCGTGACCTCCGTCCACACCACACCGTTCGCATCGACCACCCGATCATCGAGCCAGCCCGCAGCATGGGTCTTCAATCCGTGATGGAACTTGCACTTCGGGGTCAGATTGCACGCACAGGTCGCGCCACCGGCCGCCGGATCAACATGATTGAACTCAGTCACATGATCCAGCTCGCACCGCCACGCCGGCCGCGAACACCCCACCCACGAACACGTCCCGAACAAACCCCGCACCGCCGCATCCAGCGCCGCCGACGGCCGATACACACTCGCCCGGTGCGCCATCCCGCCCACCAACTCCTCCACATCCAACTCCCGCCGCACCGCATCCCCGCGACCCGCGAGCTCCCGCACATGCTCAGCCGAAATCGGACCGTACCCATCCAGATGAGCAGGCGTCACCGCACCGCCATCCAGGGTGTCCTTGCGGACCACCACATGCAGCACGATCCGCGCACACCGCGCCGCCACCGCCGCCTCCGACAGTTCGGCCGCACAATCCTCGCGGCCGCACTCGCACACGAACGCCGTGCCGTTGATGCGGGCCATCGCCGCATCCGACCGGCGCGCCGCCTTGGTTCGTGGGTCGTGCGTGCACACCCCGGCGATCACCGCATCCAGCACATCCAGGCACAGCGTGGCGTCCTCGGCCGAGGCGGTGATGATCACCTCCGACATCCCGTCGGTGATCGGAGCGACCTGCACCCGCTTGCTCGCCTTGACCTCCTCACGCGTCAACGTCGCCGCATCCCGATCATGCTCAGCCACAATCGCCGCCACCGCCGCCTCCACCCGCTTCGCCGACAGACCACCCAACGTCGTCAGCCGATGCGCGATCTCCGCATCAATGAACGCCAACACATCCGCATCCTCGACCAGCGCGGTCTGCTCCACCACCCGCCGAAACCAGGCAGCCGAGATGCGTCCGGCGCGCAGCAACCGACCCACCGCCGGAACCCGCTCCATGCACGCCACCGCATACTCGACGAACCGCTCCGCCGTGAACTGCTGCACGCCCGCCGCGACCGCGTACGAAGCCGCCGTCTGACACAGCGGATCGTAAACCCGCGTGTACGCATCCACCGACGGATCAGCCGCCAACTCCGCCGCATACGACGCCAACAGACCATGCACGGCTTCGTACCGGTGCCACAGAACCAAACCCTCAAAACCATCAGCCCGCGCCGCGAACGCCAACCGCGCCTCCCGCAACGACCTCCCCTGCGCACCCGCACCCGGCCGGACAATCCGAATCACAATCGCCTCCGACGTCACCTCCACCCCCGACCCCAACACCACGCCCGACACCGCTCCCCGAGTTGCCATGACCCCTCCTCCAATCAACTCGAACTCACGTTCGATAATAGGAGAAGGGTCCGACATTTCCGCCCGGCAAGCGAACCGTCGGAACAAATAAGAGTCCGGATCAGAGGGCGGGTCGAACACACCACCACTTCGCCACCAGAAGGACGGAACGCGAAAGCCCCCTTCCGGATGATCCGGAAGGGGGCTTTCGAAGTGCGCCATCAGGGACTCGAACCCCGAACCCGCTGATTAAGAGTCAGCTGCTCTGCCAATTGAGCTAATGGCGCTTGATCACGCTGCAGCTGCCGCGGCGCTCGCCGCTGCGGCCTTGCGGAGAAAACATTAACACCATGATCCGCCAGATGAAAAATCGGCAGGTCAGAGGGCTTTCTCACGGAAAGTCCGCAGCGGCAGCACGACCACTAGCTGAAGATCTTGCGAACAATCACCACGACGGCGAGCGCTCCCACTCCGATCAGGGTGTACTTCACCGGCGGCTTGCTGACGAGCCCGACGACCTGTCCCTTGGCGTCCTGCGCCAGTCGCTGCGGGTTGGCGCGGACGACGAGCTGATCGAGAGTGCCGGCGAGCTCCTCCCGAGCCTTCGCGATCTCGTCCTCGATACGTTTGGTTTCGTCGGCCACTGCGATCCTCCATCTCAGGCTTGCACCCCGTGCGGGTGTGCCACGGCACAAATTTCCGTCACTTGACGACGGTTCGAGCCTACAGAGTAGGAGCGTCGTCCGAATCCGATAGCCTGGCGGTATGTCTGCCAATGGACGACTTTCAGTCGGTGACAAGGCCCCCGCATTCACCCTTCCCGATGCTGCGGGCGAGCCCGTCTCGCTCTCGGACTACGCGGGACGCAAGGTGATCGTGTACTTCTACCCCGCCGCCATGACCCCCGGCTGCACCAAGCAGGCCTGCGATTTCCGCGACAATCTCGCCGAGTTGAACGGCCAGGGCATCGACGTCATCGGCATCTCGCCCGACAAGCCGGCCAAACTCACCAAGTTCGTCGAGCGCGATGAACTGACCTTCCCGCTGCTCTCGGACCCCGACAAGGAAGTCCTCACCGAATGGGGTGCGTTCGGCGAGAAGAAGCTGTACGGCAAAGTCGTCAACGGCGTCATCCGCTCCACCTTCCTGGTGAACGAGGACGGCACCATCGGCGCGGCGCAGTACAACGTCCGCGCGACCGGCCACGTCGCCAAGCTCCGACGCGACCTGTCGATCTGATCGGACATCGATCGATTCGCTGATGTCCGATACGAGTTCCCCCGCTCCGCTGGTCCCCCGCAAGAGGCCGACGCAAGAACGCAGCAGACGCACGTTCGAGTCGATCCTGAACAGCGCTCGCGAGGTCCTGATCGACGTCGGGTTCGAGTCGCTCACTTGCGAGCAGATCGCCACCCGCGCCGAACTCCCGATCGGCACCATCTATCAGTACTTCGCGAACAAGTACGTGGTGGTGTGCGAGCTCGACCGGCAGGACTCCAGCACGGTCAGCAGCGAACTCAACGAGTTCGCCTCTGAGATCCCGTCGTTGGAATGGCCGCAGCTGCTCGAGAAGTTTCTCGACCACCTCGCGGCACTGTGGCGCGACGACCCGTCGCGCCGCGCGGTGTGGCTGGCAGTCCAGTCCACCCCGGCCACCCGCGCGACCGCAGTCATCAACGAACGCATCCTGGCCGACCAGGTGGCCCAGATCCTTGCGCCACTCACTCCGGATCAGCGCGAGCGCCGGGCCATGATGGCCGAGGTCCTGGTGCACACCGCATTCTCGCTGCTGAGCTTCTCGGTGCAGGACGGGCACGATCACGAGCGCACCGTTCATGAACTGAAACGAATGCTGGGCGGCTACCTGATGCTCGAAGAAGTGGCCGGCCGCGCCTGAGCCGCAAAGAGCCGCTCCCCCGACCGACGGTCGAGGGAGCGGCTCTCTTCACTGATCGATCAGTCGAGATCCTCCAGGATCGCGACCGCGGCGGCCATGTCGCCGTCGTGCGTCAGCGACACGTGGATCTTCTGTCCTGCCAAGGCCTGCGCGATATCGCCGTGCAGACGGATCCGCGGACGACCGTGCGCATCGGTCTGGACTTCGACGTCGTTGACCGCGGTCTCCGGCAGCAGCGGCGTCGCACCGAACCGGCTCGACGACCACGCCTTGATCACGGCTTCCCGAGCCGCCCAGCGGGCCGCGAGGTGACGCGCTTCGTCGCCGGTCCGCTCGGCCACGTCTCGACGTTCGCCCACCGTGAAGCGGGCACCAAACGTCGAGCCGGGCTTGCGGAGCTGCTCGGCGAACTCGGTGACCGAGACGATGTCGATCCCGACTCCGACAATGCTCACCGTTACTCTCCGACCTGCGGGTAGGCGCCCGCGACATCGAGACGGCTCTCCGGATCCAGGAGCAGGCCGGCTTCCACCGTGTGCTCGTCACCGTCGCCCATGCGACGGTCGGCCGGGCGCTGGTAGGCCGGCTCGCCACCGCACATGGCCTGCAGCAGGCGCTGCTGGCCGTCGCGCAGGCGCGTGGCGGCCTGCTCACGGTAGGTCGCACGCTCCGACTCGTCCAGGGTGGCGACGAACGCCTCCGGATGGACGACGGCGATCAGGCCCGACACGTGGCCGAATCCCAGCGAGGTCAGCAGACCCGCCTTCAGCGGGAACTTTCCGCCCATGCGTAGGGTCTCCCGGGGCCACACCAGGTGCGGGTACTCGCGCATCTTCTCGTCGACACAGTCCAGGCTGCGGTTCGGCGGGATGACGCCGTCGCGGAGCACCTGGCAGAGGCCGATCAGCTGGAAGGCGGCGGCGCCGCCCTTGGCGTGACCGGTCAGCGACTTCTGCGAGACCACGAACAGCGGTGCGCCGGTGCCGCGACCGATGGCTCCGGCGAGGCGCTCGTGCAGTTCGGACTCGTTGGGGTCGTTGGCGCGGGTCGAGGTGTCGTGCTTGGACACCACGGCGACGTCGTCGGGGCTCACGCCCAGGGCCGACAGCGCGGTCGCCAGCGGCGAAGCCTTCTGACCGCGAGCTGCGCCGAGGGCACCGATGCCCGGTGCCGGGATCGAGGTGTGGACACCGTCGCCGAAGCTCTGGGCCCAGGCCACGACGCCGAGGACCGGCAGGCCCAGCTGTGCCGCGACGTCGCCGCGGGCCAGCAGGACGGTGCCGCCACCGGCCGATTCGACGAAGCCTCCGCGACGACGGTCGTTGGCGCGGGAGAAGCGGCGGTCGTCGATGCCGCGAGCCGACATCTTGGCCGAGTCGGCGGTGGCCGACATGTCACCGAATCCGACGATGCCTTCGATGCCCAGATCGTCGAACCCGCCGGCCACGGCGAACAGCGCCTTGCCGACACGGATCTTGTCGACGCCCTCCTCCACCGAGACGGCGGCGGTGGCGCACGCGGCGACCGGGTGGATCATCGCACCGTAGCTGCCGATGTACGACTGCACCACGTGCGCGGCGACCACGTTGGGCAGCGCTTCCTGCAGGATGTCGTTGGCCTTCGACTCGCCGAGCAGCGTGTCGACGTACAGCGACCTCATCGAGGTCATGCCGCCCATGCCGGTTCCCTGCGTGTTCGCGACCAGACCGGGGTGCACCCAACGCATCAGCTCCGACGGCGAGAAGCCAGCGGTGATGAAGGCGTCGACGGTGGCGACCAGGTTCCAGAGTGCGACGCGATCGACGGACTCGGCCATGTCGGGCGAGACGCCCCAGCGAACCGGGTCGAAGCCGGTCGGGATCTGACCGCCGACGGTGCGCGAGAGTCGTGCCTGGCGCGGCACGCGGATCTCGGTGCCCGCGAGGCGGGTGACGGTCCAGTCACCGGTCTCGGCGTTGGGCGCGATGCGGGTCCGCTCGGCGTCGGCCGACAGGAACTCGCGGGCCGCAGCCTCGTTCGGCACGGTGAAGGTGAGGTCCTTGTCGAGGAACACCGACTCCAGCAGCGGCGCCGTGTTGTCGACCATCGCGCCCTCATCCGCGTAGGTGCGGATGCCGACGCGCTCCAGGACAGCATCGTGGTAACGCTCGGCGATCTCGGCCTCGGCGACCGGGTCGCCCGACTCGACGTCGTACCAGCCCGCCTTCGGTGTCTCTTCCCAGACCACCAGGCCGGTGGTCCATGCGAGCTCCAGAACGCCTGCGGCAGAGAGCTGCTCGTCGACCTCCATCTCGAAGCGGGTGCGAGCCGAGCCGTACGGGCCCACCTCGCCCGCGCCGACGATCACCACGAGGTCCTCGGGGCGCGAGTCGAGTTCGGGCCAGCTGTGCTCGGCGGCCAGCTCGGCACGAGCCGGTGCCGGCAGTGCCGCAACGGTGACGCCGGACGCCTCGTCCGACTCTGCTGCCTCGGCCTCATCTGCCTCCGGAGCCTCTGCGGCGGCCGTCGCCAGCGCCTTGAGGTCGATCTTCTCCGGGTCCAGGCCTGCGGTCAGGTCGGCGAGGATCGGCTCGACGACCGCTCCGGCGCGTGCCTCGGCCGAGCACAGCTCGACCAGGGCGTCCGCCATCTCCGGGGTGCTCCAGGTCTTGACGCCCGCGGCCTCGACCGCGTCGACGAGACCGTCGTTGTGACCCATGAGGCCGGTGCCGCGGACCCAGCCGATCAGGGCGTGGGCCAGCGTGGTGCGGCTGTTCCAGGAGTCCTCGGCACCCCAGCGGGTGACGAGCGCATCGAGCGCGGCCTTGGCCTCGCCGTACGCACCGTCGCCGCCGAACATGCCGCGGTTCGGCGAACCGGGCAGGACGACGTGCAGACGGGCGCTGATGTCGTGGTCGGCGCCGATGGCCGACAGTCCGGCGATCAGTCGCTCGACCGACCACAGCAGGACCTTCATCTCCATCTCGGCGCGGGCGCCCGCATCGGTGAGGTCACCGGCGACCCGCGGTGCGGCGAACGGGAAGAGCAGGGTCGGACGCATCACCGGCTTGATGACGGCGGTGCTGGCTCCGAGGTTCTCGGTCTGCTCGCTGCCGAGCCAGTCGATCACGGCATCGACGTCGCCGTACGAGGCGAGGTTGGCCGGGATCACCCAGAGCGCGGCGTCGTGCCGTGCATGCGTGCGGTACAGCTCCTTGTAGAAGCCGAGGCGCTCGCTGTTCAGGCGCGAGGTGGTCGCGACGACCGTCGCGCCGCCTGCCAGCAGCCGGCCGACCACCGCCGCGGCGATCGAACCCTGCGAGGCGCCGGTGACGACGGCGATGTCGTCGGCGAACTCACCCGGCTCGGGCGACTGCGCTGCCTGGGCGATCGCTGCATAGACGCCCGCGTGCTGGTGCATGCCGAGCGCGAGGGCCTTGCCCTGCCACCAGGTGGCGTGCTCGGCCACCTGGTCGCCGGCACCGATCATCGCGTCTTCGAGCTCGTGGTGACGAGCGTGGATGTCCTCCTCGCTGATCAGCCAGAGGCGCGCGAGGTCCTCGCGAGCGCTGGCCCAGCGATCGTCCAGCAGCACGGCGCGCTGCTCGTCGAAGGCCGGTGCGACGGTTCGCTGCCAGTCCGAGCCCAGCTCGGCGCTGACGAGGTCTGCCAACTCCGCGTTCGGGTCGGCCTCGACGTTCGAGGCGTCGACCGTCTCGCTGAGTCCGAGCTGATCGAGAATCACGTTGGCGGCCTGAGCCAGGACGCCGTCGGGACCGGTGATCTGCTCGGTGAACTCGCCGAGCGCTGCGGCGTCGACGGTGCCTCCGCCGCTCGACGCGGCGGCCGGGAGCTCGACGGCGATGCCGCGAGCCTGGCCGACACTGCGCACTGCGCGGTCGATCAGCGCATCGAGGTCGGCTGCCGAGGCGACGCCGCCGTCGAGCAGGTCGCCGAGGTCGCCGCCGCGCACGCTGGCGCCGTCGCGGGATCCCAGGGCCACCGCGACCAGGGTGTGGCGTCCCCAGCCGTCGCCGAGCTGCCAGGCGCTCGTCACGCGTTCGGTGATGTACGACGCGCGCTTGCCGATCGGGCCTGCGATCTTGCGGACCTGGTCGCCGACGGCGTCGCCGAGGACGTCGCCGAGCGGCTTATAGCCGCGAGCCAGCGTGCTGACGGTGGACGCGAGTGCGCCCATGTCGGCTTCCGCGGCGCCGTCGATGGCGCCGAGGCCGAGCTCGGTGCCGATGTCGAGCAGCAACTGATTGCGGCGCGAGGACACGCCGTCGCACAGCGACTCGATGGTGTCGGCGGGTCCGATCTGCGCCGGGGTCATCTTGGTCCACAGCGAGATCACGGCGCGGACCGCGTCGGCCGGGCCGAACGCGATGTCGTCCGGGCGCGGTCCGGCCGCGGCGGCCGGAGCCGGTGCGGAAGCGACCGCGGCGGGGGCGGCTGCCGCAGCAGTCTCAGCCGGCGCCTCCTCGACGATGTCGTCTTCCACCGGCTCCGGCGCGGAGTCCTCCGCGCGCAGCACCGCTGCGTCGGACTCCACGTTGAGGACCTCGGAGGCGGCTGCCTGGTAATCGGGCAGCTTGAGGGTGTTGCGGGCCAGGCCGGTGAGCGTCGGCGCGTTCTTGACGCCGACCTCGACGAAGCGGTCGATGCCGAGACCGCCGTCGGCGGCCGGCGTGAACAGCAGGTCCTGGGTCTCGATCCAGCGGACCGGGCTGGCGAACTGCCAGGCCAGGAGCTCGATCAAGATGACTCGGGTCAGCTCCGACGGGCGCGCCGCCCACGCGTCCCACTCGGCCAGCACGGCGTCGAGCGGATCAGACGGCACCAGGCCGGCGATCTCGGCGACAAACTCGCGGCTCAGGTTGAACAGGCGCGGGACCAGGTTCGGGATGTAGCGGCCGACCAGGATGTCCGGGTCGATGTCGGCAGGCAGCAGCTCTTCGAGCTTGCCGCGGAACTCCGGCACACCGGCGCGCAGGACCGTCGAGTGGAACGGCACGTCGATGCCCGGGACCAGGATGAACGCGCGCTTGCCGCCGAACTCGGCGACGCGGCGGGCGATCTCAGTCTCGAGGTGCTCCAGACCGCGGACGGTGCCCGCGATGGCGTACTGCGAGCCGAGGAGGTTGAGGTTCACGACCTCCAGGTACTCCCCTGCCTCGCGACCGATCGACGCGACGAAGTCTTCGACGTCGGCGTCCTTGAGTCCGAACTGGCTCGGCCGGATCGCGGCCATGCGATAGTCGGAGCGACCGTGCTCGTCGCGCGGCACCAGGTGGTGCATGGCGCTGCCGCGCTGGAAGACCACCTCGAGGACGGCTTCGAGCGGCAGCACTCCGGCGCAGGCGGCGAGAGCGTTGTACTCGCCGACCGAGTGGCCGCAGGTGATGGAACCGTCGACGTACGATCCCGACTCACGCAGCTCGGCGACCTGTGCGACACCGAGGGTCGCCATCGCGACCTGGGTGAACTGCGTCAGGAACAGCACGCCGTCCGGGTGGTGGTAGGTCACGCGACGCTTGTCGTCCCCGCTGCCGGCGGCGGCCACGAGGGTGGTCGGATTGTCGCGTACCACGGCGAGGATCGAGAAGCCGAGGGCCTCGCGGGTGTGCTTGTCGGCGCGGTCCCAGATCTCGCGCGCGGCGGCCGAGCGGGTCCGGGCCTCGAGGCCCATGCCCTTGTGCTGGATGCCCTGGCCCGGGAAGGCGTAGACGGTGCGCGGAGCGGCGAGCAGCGCGGTGGCGGCCATGACGAGCTCGCCGGCGACCTTCGCGGTCAGCTCGACGGTCTCGCGGCCGTTGTCCATGCCGACGCGGTCGACGCGGAAGTCGACGGTATCGCCCAGGCGCACCATACCGAGGTAGCGGGCGGTCCAGCCGAGGATCGCTCGCGGCGCCGGCACCGGGTTCTCCCGGTCGCCGGCCACCAGGACCTGCTGGGCTGCGGCCGACAGCCACATGCCGTGCACGATCGGATCGCCGAGGCCCGCGAGGCGGGCGGCCAGCGCGTCGGTGTGAATCGGGTTGCGGTCGCCGGAGACCACGGCGAAGCCGTTCATCCGGGTCGGGGCGTGCATGGTGGCCGCGCGGACGAACTTGCGGGTGCCCGCGTGCTCGTCGTCGGCGGCGCCGCCTGCGCGGACCGGGTCAACCAGGTCGGCCTTGCCGAGGCGACCGCGGATTGCGAAGCGTTCGCGGAGGACGGCGATCTTGCCGTCGGCCCCGTGGACGTCGACGTGCACCTCGACGACGCGTCCGGCCGAGGTGTCGGTGACGCCGATCAGGCGTGCCACCACGGTCAGCTCGGTGTCGACGGCGGGGATCTGGCCCGTCAGTTCCACGGCGTGGTCGAGGTGGACCAGGTCCAGGAGGCCTTCCACCACGGGCAGTCCGTCAGCGGTCCGGGCCTCGCCGATGACGCTGAAGACGCTCGGCCAGCACGCCACGACGAGGGTGTCGGGGACGGCGAAGCCGTTCGGCGACGCGGGCGTGGTCGGAACCAGCGCACCCGGGAGTGCCGCTGCGGTGGCGCCGCTGTGGTCGGCGACCGAGTCGGCGGTCCATGCGACGGTCGAGGTGACGACACCGGCGACGGACTCCAGGAGCTCGCCGCCTGCGGCGACGGTCAACAGGTCGCGCATCGCGTCGGCGGCGCCGGAGGTGGTGATGCGCGGGCTGCCGCCATCGATGGCACGCAGGTCGCCGGTGAACGGGATGCGCAGGATCGAGCCGGCCACCGGAACCACCAGGTCCAGGCGGATCTCGTCGTCTGCGGTCTCGGCGTCGGGGACGAAGGCCACCATCGCACCGCTGGGGTGCTCGGCGTACTCGCCGTCGTAGAGCTCCCAGGCGTCACGATCGCCGAGCAGGGCGATCGGGTTGCGGCCCTGACGTCCGGCCCACAGCACGTCTTCGGCCTCGATGAGGACGCTGAGCGGACCCGACTCGGCCACCAGGTCGCGATGACGGCGCGCTGCGACCACGCGCGGCTGCTCGCCCGCGGTACGCAGGTCGGCAGTGACCTGGGCCTCGAAGCGGTTCAGCAGATCGCCGACCGGCTCGTCGACGCGAGTGATGCCCGCGACGGCGACGGTGCCGGGGATGATGCAGACCTCGTCCGCGGTGTAGCGCGCGTCGTGGGCCTGCCACAGCGAGTCGCTGCGGTACCAGCGGCGCACGTCCTTGTCGATGACGGGGACGAAGTTGACCGGCTTGCCCGGCGTGCGGCACAGCTCCAGGAAGAAGGCGACGTCGGCCGGGTGCAGGATGTCCGTGGCGACCGCCGGGTACATCTGCGCCAGCTCGGCGATCACCGCGTGCGGGTTCGGGAACTCGTCGCCGAAGGCGGAGACGAACTCACCCGAGTCGAGCTCGTTCATGCGAGCCTCGGTGCGCCGCAGCATGTCGGCGAAGCGCTGCTCCCAGGTGATGTCGGCCCAGCCGTACTGGCCTTCGGCACCGGTGGCGAGCTCGGCGTAGCGGTGGAGCCACGCGAGGTACGTCATGGTGGTGACGTCACCGAAGAACGGCTTCGCGGTGGCATCGAGCGCGGCGATGATCTCGTCGCGACGCTCGGCGACGGCCTCGGCGTCTCCGGCGACATCGTCGAGCAGTCGTCCGGTGCGCGACGCGGCGTTGTCGATCTCATGGATGTCGGCGCCCAGCTGGCTGCGGCCGGAGGCCATGCCCGCCTCGGCGTGTCCGGCGCCGATCCAGGTGTCGCAGCCTTCGGTGTCGACCAGCATCTGCTTCACCGCAGGCGCCGTGGTGGCCTCGAGGGTCGCCATCGCTGCGGTACCGACCAGGATGCCGTCGAGCGGCATCAGCGGATAGCCGTAGCCCGCGGCCCAGGTACCGGTGAGGTACTCGCTGGCGCGCTCGGGGGTGCCGATGCCGCCGCCGACGCACAGGACCACGTTGGGACGGTCGCGGAGTTCGGCGTACGTGGCCAGCAGAAGATCGTCGAGGTCCTCCCACGAGTGGTGACCACCCGCGCGGCCGCCCTCCACCTGAACGATGACCGGGAAGTGCGGCACCTGCAGCGCGATGCGGACCACCTGGCGGATCTGGTCCACCGTGCCGGGCTTGAAGGCGACGTAGTGCAGGCCCGCCTCGGTGAACTCGTGGACCAGGTCGACGGCCTCGTCGAGCTCCGGGATGCCCGCGGTGATGATGACGCCGTCGAACGGGGCGCCCTTGGCGCGTGCCTTCTGCACGAGCTTCTTGCCGCCGAGCTGCAGCTTCCACAGGTAGGGGTCGAGGAACAGCGAGTTGAACTGGACCTGGCGGCCGGCGTCGAGCAGTTCCTCGAGACGCGCGATGTTGCCGTCGAAGATCTCCTCGGTCACCTGTCCGCCGCCCGCCAGCTCGGCCCAGTGGCCGGCGTTGGCGGCCGCGGCGACGATGGCCGGATCGACGGTGGTGGGCGTCATGCCCGCGAGCAGCATCGGCGAGCGACCGGTGAGACGGGTGAACGCGGTGTCGACCACGGTGCGACCGTCGGGCAGGCTGATCAGGCGCGGAGCGAAGACCGACCACGGGCGCGAGACCTCGGGCGCCGAGCCGGGAACGAACAGGTTGCGCTGACCACCGCGGGTGGCAGCGGCGACGACACCGACGCCCTGACCGCGCAGCGACGGCGAGGAGAGGCGCGACGCGAGGTCGGACGGACCGAAGTCGATCACCCAGCGGGCGCCGGATGCGACGGCGTCGCCCACCAGCTCCACCCAGTCGACCGGATCGACGAGGGTCGCGGTGGCGTGTCGGCGGACGAGGTCCACATCGAGACCGCAACGCTCGGCCCATTCGACGGCGAGGTCGACGGCAGGTGCGAGATCGGGGTGGTGGAACGGAACGGTGACGTTCAGGTCCTCGAGGACCGGCGAGAAGGGGGTGCCGCCGGTGACCTTCCGCTTGCGTGCGTCGGCCTCGGCAGCGGCGCGCAGCTCACAGTGCGCGCTGAACGCGGCGAGATGACGGGGCGAACCCGACAGGACGATGGTGCGACGCGAGTTGACTATGGCGACGGCGGGCAGACCCGTGGCGTCGGCGGGCTGGCCCGCTGCGTACTCGGCGAGCAGTTCGTCGATGACGGCCGCATTGGTGCCCGCGATCGAGATCATCGGGGCTGCGTCACGCGTTCCCAGCAGGCCGACGCGACGTGCGACGACCGTCGATGCCGCGCCGAGCAGCTGAGCGATCGCCAGCAGATCCGAGTCGGCGACGATGGGGGCCTGGCCGTCGGTGGAGACGGCCTCGGTGGCGAGAATGCCCTGCGAGTGTCCGATGACGGCGCTGGGCGGAAGGGCGTCGGTGTCGAGCCCCTGCTTGGCCAGGTTGGCGACGGCCGCCAGCTGGGTCAGGAGGATGCCGGGGAGCGAGACCAGCGCGTCGCCGAGCTCGGTCTCGCTGGGAACCGCGAGCTCTTCCTCGTGGTTGCGAATCCAGGTGATCGGCTCGAAGCGATCGCCGCCCGCTGCGGCCAGCTCGTCTGCGACCGGGCTCAGGGTCTCGTGCGCCTGATCCACCGTGGCTGCGATGGACTGTCCCAGATCAGCGTCGGCCACCAGTTCGGTGAGCGTCGGCAGCCAGGCGCCGCCCTGTCCGCCGAATGCGATCGCATAGCTCTCGCCTGCGGTCAGGCGGTCGATCAGTCCGCTCGAGTTGATGCGGTCGTTGTGCTGGCCGGTGCGGTGCTGGTCGAGGGTCACAAGCTCTCCTGTCGATGCGTCACGTCGGACATAGCCGTCGCTGGAACGAGACCAATAGTGACACAGAAACATGAGGCTTCCCTCATGTTCTTGGCGACCAGCGGGTATACCCGCTGGTAGACCGACTGGTAACCGCGAGTGCCAGCAACGAAAGAAAAAGAGTGAAGGTCGTCACACTGTTTTCCACCGCGGCACGTCATCCCGTTGACCGACTCTTACTCCCCAGCCGACCTCGAGCCGGGTAAGTTCCCATTCAACAAAATCGTGACGGATCGCCCAGATTCCACCTGAGCGACAGCGTGACGAGAAACAGGAGGACTCAGTCAATGAAACGTTCCAAACGATTCGCCATCGTCGCGGCCGCGGCCGCGCTCGCTGCGACCGTCGCACTGACGGGATGCTCCAGCGACGATTCCGGGTCCGACGACGCACCCGCCTCCGACGCCAACGCCACCTCGACTCTGAACGCCGCGGCCGACACCGCCGCAGCACTCACCGGCGCCAAGGTCGTCATCGACGTCGAAGGCTCGCTGCAGGGACTGAACGCCTCCAAGGTCGAGGCCGACATCTCCACCAAGCCCGAACTGGTCGGCGAAGGCACCGCGACCCTCACGATGGGTAGGGACAAGTCGGTCTCCGCACCCTTCGTGTACGTCGACGACCACATGTACGCGAACGTCGACAACAAGGGCTTCATCGACTACGGCGACGGCCGCTCCATCTACGACGTCTCCAACGTCCTCAATGCCGACAAGGGCGTCCCGCACGTCCTGCGCAGCATCAAGGGCGCCAAGGAAGACGGCTCGGAGACCATCGACGGCGTCAAGACCACCAAGATCACCGGAACCCTGCCCGCCAAGGAGCTCTCCGGCCTCACCGGAGCCTCGCCTCAGGCCAAGGGCCTCGACGAGGACATCCCGGTCACCGTGTGGGTCGCCGACGACGGCTCCAACAACGTCGTCCGCGTCTCGTCCGAGCCCGCCAAGGGCGCCTCGCTCACCGTCACGCTGAGCGATTGGGGCAAGACCGTCAAGGTCACCAAGCCCGCAGATGTGAAGTCGCCGAGCGCCAAGCCCAGCGCGGCTCCGAAGTCCGGCGAACAGACCCGCACGCCGGTCGGCTGATCGCCGTCAGAGAAGAGAAGATGATGAACATTCGTAAGCGTCTCGCCGCCGCCGCACTCGTCGCGGTCGGGTTCGGCACCGCACTCACCGTCCCCACCGTCGTCGATCCCGCCCCCGCGGCCGCGGCCAACTACTACGGCGCCCTCGCCCTGTCGCCGAGCACCGGCGCCACCGGTCGCGCTCTTGACTACCCGGACTGGTCCAGCGCCTCCAACGCCGCCCTGTCCTGGTGCGGCTACACCGACTGCAAGGTCGTCGTGCGGATGCGCAACGCCTGCGGCGCCATCGCCAAGAGCAACAGCTACTGGGGCTACGGCTGGGCAGCGAACCTGTACACCGCGCAGAGCAACGCCCTGTACTACTCCGGCGGCGGTTACATCCACGACTGGGCCTGCACCTCGGGTCACCAGTAGGCCCACCAGTAGGCTCTGCACACTCGCTCGAACCTGCGACACGCCGGGACATCCGATTCGGATGCCCCGGCGTTAGGCTGTGAAGCCATGTCCGACTGCACCTTCTGCGACATCGTCGCCGGCCGCGCTCACGGCCATGTCGTGTACTCCGACGAGTATGTCGTCGCCTTCCTCGACATCTCGCCGATCACGTCCGGGCACACGCTCGTCGTGCCGCGACGACATTCATCGGGCCTCGCCGACCTGGATCCCGCCATCGGCGGCAAGATCTTCGCCGCGGGTCAGCGGATCGCCGCAGCCATGCGCGTGGGCGCGGTGGCGGCCGACGGCGTCAACCTGGCGATGAACGACGGTCGCGCCGCCAGTCAGACCGTCTTCCACTCGCACCTGCACGTGATTCCTCGCCATTCCGGAGACAAGGCCAGCTTCGCGAAAGGCCTCCTGACGCGACGGGCGCGGGACCTGGACTCCGTGGCGGCCGGCCTCCGCGCTGCGATTGAGACAGTGCCGTGAGCGGGGCAGTGCCGTGAGCGGCTCCCCGTCACCCTCCCGCCTCGCGCTCGCCGCGGACCTGATCCGCGACGCCGAGCACGTCTGTGTCTTCTCCGGCGCGGGGATGTCCGCCGAGAGCGGCATTCCGACCTTCCGTGACGCGCTGACCGGGCTGTGGGAGAACTACCGGCCGGAGGATCTCGCGACGCCGGAAGGCTGGCACCGCGACCCGGACCTGGTCTGGGGTTGGTACCGCGATCGGGCCGCCAACCTGAGGAAGGTCGAGCCGAATGCCGGACATCGCGCGCTAGCCGAACTGGGTCGGACCAAGCGCCGGACCGGCGGCCGGGTCAGCATCGTCACGCAGAACGTCGACGACCTCCACGAACGCGCCGGGTCGACCGTCGACGCGCACCTGCACGGCCGGATCCTCGGACCTCGCTGCGAGTTCTGCACGTATCGCGGCGACCCCGAACTGTCACTCGCGACCACCCGCCCCCGGTGCCCCGACTGCACCGGCAGTCTGCGACCGGATGTCGTCTGGTTCGGCGAGATGCTTCCCGAGCGCGAATGGGCCGCAGCGACCGCCACCATCGAATCCTGCTCGGCGCTGCTGATCGTCGGGACCAGCGGCGTGGTTCACCCGGCCGCTGGACTCCCCCTGCTCGCCGCGGAGAGGGGCATCCCGATCATCGAGGTGAACCCCGAGCCGTCCGCGCTGACTCCGCTCGCCGCTCTGCACCTGGAGGCCGCCGCCGCCGAGGTGCTGCCCGCGATCAGCTGACCGCGACCGGCTCCTCCGCCAGGTCTTCGCGCGCAGCAACCGCGGGGGCGACCGCCGGTTTCCGCTTGATCAGCGTCAGTGCGTACCCGAACACGATCCACCCGATCAACACCAGGTAGGCCATGCCCGCCCCGGCGCCGATCAGACCCGACGGGTTGAAGAACGCCGCACTGCGCAGGGCCGTTCCGGTGGCGCCCAGCGGCAGCAGCTGACCCAGTCCGCCCCAGAACGGAGGCAGGAACTCCGACGGCACCGCGATCCCCGCGAGCGGCATCCCGACGATCATGACCACCAGCGCCGCCACTCCCGCACCCGGCGGCCCGATCACCGACACCACACCCGTCACCAGCGCACCGATCGCCAGAATGCCGGTCGACATCGCGAGCCACTGACCCCAGAACCCGCCGACCAGCACGCCCGACCACATCGCGACTCCGACCACCGTCGCGCCGACGACCGCGGCACCGATCGGCAGCACGGCGGCCATCACCCGTCGTCGCCGTCCCACCAGCGCTGCCGCCATGCCCAACGCGATGCCGGTGATGAAGACCGGCAGGACCACCGACCCGAATCCCGCGCCACGCGGATCGTCGGCCGCCGCCGGGGCCACGTCGATCACCGCGGCGCCGTCGGGCGACCCCGCGGTCGGCATCGCCTTCCCGATCTCGGTCAGCATGGTCGCCACCGTGGGTGCGGCACCGGTCGCGATGACGGTCTGCGACACCGGGCCCATCACGAAGCCGCCCTACACCTCGCGATTCCGCGCGGCATCCTGCAGGTCCTCGCTCGTCGCGAATCCAGTGACCTCGAACTCACCGGGTTGCCGCTGCTCGAGCATCGCGGCCATCTGGTCCACCGCAGCCTTCGGTCCGACGACGCCGATCGGGACCGCGTGCGGCGTCGCCCGCGACGCAGGCGAGATGAACATCACGAGCACCAACGGGATCACGAGTGCCAGCCCGACGATCACCGCCCCCAGCTTCTTCGCGGTCTGGCTCACAGGGACCTCCGATAATAATTCAACAGCCGTTGAGTCGAACGTAGAACTCCAACGTCAAAGATGTCAACCGTTGTTGAATAATGTTCGACCGGGACTAGGATCAGGTGCCGTGAGCACCCCGACGCCGGATCACGACGCCCCGACCGTCTCCGCAGGATCGCGGACCGGACGCCGCGGCGGCGACAGCACCACGCGCGACGACATCCTCGTCGCCGCGCGACGCCTGTTCGGCGAGAACGGCTTCAGTAAGACCTCGATGCGGTCGATCGCCGCCGAGGCGGGGGTCGATGTCGCCCTCGTCTCATACCACTTCGGCAACAAGCGCGGCCTGTTCACCGCAGTGATGGACGTGCCGGGCGACCCCGTCTCGCGCGTGACGACCGCCGCACAGAGCCCCCGCGAGGATCTCGGTCGCAGCCTTATCACCGCGTTCACGACCATCTGGGAGAGCCCTGACACAGGACCCGCGCTCCAGGCGATGCTGCGGTCGGCAGCCACCGACGACAATGCGGCGAAGACCTTCGGGGAGTTCGCCTCCGGCGAGATGCTGCCCGCTGTCACCGCCACGACGGGACTGACGAGCGAGACTGTCCGCGCGGTCGGAAGTTGCGTGTTCGGCCTCGCGCTGATGCGGTATCTGGTGCGCGCGGAGAGCTTCGCCGCACTGACCACCGACGAGGTGGTCGATCAGTTCGGGCCACGACTCCAGGCCATCATCGACCTCGAGAAATAACCCCCACCGCACGCCCGAAACGAGTTCGGCCCCCGACGCGGAAGCGTCGGGGGCCGAACTTTCGAGAGTCAGCGCTGCTAGCGGTTGTCGCGACCGCGGCCGGCGACGCGTGCCGGACGCTTGCCGAACTTGTCGCCACCCTTGCGGAAGCCGCCCTTACGGCGATCGTCGTAGCTGCGCGAGCCGCCGCCACCGCGCGGTCCCCGGTCGGGCCGCAGGTCGATCGGATTCTTGCCGATCTTGGTGTGCTTGAGCATGCCGAGGGTCTCGGAGTCGAGGTCGTTCGGCAGTTCCACGAGGCTGAAATCGTCACGGATGCTGATGTTGCCGAAGTCGCCGCGGGTGAGCCCACCCTCGTTGGCGATGGCGCCGACGATCGCTCCCGGCGACACCTTGTGCTTGCGTCCGACGGCGATCCGGTACGTCGCGAAGTTGCCGCCGCCACGCGGACCGCGATCGGAACGCTCGGGCCGCTCGCGTCGCTGACCCGCGGGCGGGTCGGGCGCCATGAGGAAGCCGCCGTCGCGGGTCTCCAGCGCCAAGGCCGCCGCGATGTCGGCCATCGCGACGTCGTGCTCACGGGCGTAGGTCTCGATCAGGCCGCGGAACAGATCGAGGTTGTCGGACTCGAGGTTGGCCGTGATCGAGTCGGCGAACTTCGCGACGCGCTGCGCGTTGACGTCGTCGACGCTCGGGAGGTCGATCTCCGTGAGGTCCTGGCGGGTGTGGCGCTCGATGGAACGCAGCAGGTGACGCTCACGGGGCGAGACGAACAGCAGCGCGGTGCCCGACCGGCCCGCACGACCGGTGCGACCGATGCGGTGGACGTACGACTCGACGTCGTGCGGGATGTCGTAGTTCACGACGTGCGAGATCCGGTCGACGTCGAGGCCGCGGGCGGCGACGTCGGTGGCGACCAGGATGTCGAGGGAACCGTCTTTGAGCTGGTTGATGGTGCGCTCGCGCTGCGCCTGCACCATGTCGCCGTTGATCGCCATGGCCGACAGGCCGCGCGCACGCAACTTCTCGGCGAGTTCTTCGGTGGCCGACTTGGTCCGGACGAACACGATCATGCCGTCGAACTGCTCGACCTCGAGGACGCGAGTCAGAGCGTCAAGCTTCCGCTGGTGCGACACCTGCAGGTACTTCTGCGTGATGTTCTGCGCGGTCGCCGTCTTGTTCTTGACGGTGACTTCCTGCGGGTTGTTCAAGTACTTGCGAGCCAGGCGGCCGATGGCCGACGGCATCGTCGCCGAGAACAGTGCGACCTGCTTGCGATCCGGGGTGTCGGCGAGAATTCGCTCGACGTCCTCGGCGAAGCCCATCGTCAGCATCTCGTCGGCCTCATCGAGAACCAGATACTCGAGTTCGGAGAGGTCGAGGGTGCCCTTGTCGAGGTGATCGATCACGCGACCGGGCGTACCGACGATCACCTGAGCGCCGCGCCGAAGTCCGGACAGCTGGATGCCGTAGCTCTGGCCGCCGTAGATCGGGAGGACCTTCACCTCGGGCATGTACGTCGAGTAGCTGCCGAAGGCCTCGGCGACCTGCAACGCGAGTTCTCGCGTCGGTGCCAGGACCAACGCCTGCGGCTTACGCGCCGAACTGTCGAGTCGTGTCAGGATCGGCAGCGCGAACGCCGCGGTCTTACCGGTGCCGGTCTGGGCCAGGCCGACCACATCGCGCCCGTCCATCAACGGCGGAATGGTGGCCGCCTGGATCGGCGAAGGATTCTCGTAGCCGACGTCGTCGAGTGCTTTGAGCACACGCGAGTCGATGCCCAGTGCGGCGAATGCGCCGGAACCCTCAGCCGGTGTCGCCGGGGTGCTGCTGTTTTCTGCTTCGCTCATCGGCGAACATTCATAGTCATCGGGTCTAGATTGTACCCCTTCCAGGGCCTGTGACACCCCTCACTCGTCCGTAAGGTACGGTTCGTGTCACTTGGGTCCGTAGAGACGGAACCAGCCTTTCGTACCACCACAAGGGGACGTCATTATGCAGGAGTTCGCAACTCCATCCATCACGACAGTTGATGAGAACGCCACCACCATCACCAAGCTGCAGCACTATCGCAAGGACCGGCCCACGCTGCCGCTGTTCCGCAAGCGCTCCGAATCCGGCCAGTGGGTCACCGTCACCGCCAGCGCGTTCGCCGACGAGGTGGACTCCGTAGCCAAGGGCCTGATCGCTGTCGGCGTCAATCCCGGCGACCGCGTGGGACTGCTCTCCTCCACCCGCTACGAGTGGAGCGTCATCGACTACGCCATCTGGCGTGCGGGCGCGACCACCGTCGCGATCTATGAGACCTCGTCGCCCGACCAGGTCGACTGGATCCTCACCGACTCGGCCGCCTCGGTCCTGTTCGTCGAGACCCCGGCCAACCGCGCAGCACACCAGGAGGTGATCTCCAACGCTTCGGCGCTGAAGCAGACCCTGGTGATCGACGAGGGTGCGCTCAACGACCTCCGCAAGCGCGGTGCCGACGTCCCCGACTCCGCGCTGGACGAGCGCGAGGCCGCGGCGAAGTCGTCCGACGCGGCCACCCTGATCTACACCTCGGGCACTACCGGCCGCCCCAAGGGCGTCGTGCTCACCCACGCGAACTTCCTGGCCGAGACCGCCGCGACGGCCACGGCCGTCGGGTCGGGCCTCGAGGAAGGCAAGTCGACGCTGCTGTTCCTGCCGCTCGCACACGTCTTCGCACGCGTGGTCGCGGTCGGATGCGTCGAGAACGCTGTGGTCCTGGGCCACACCAACGACATCCCGAACCTGATCGCCGACCTCGACGTGTTCAAGCCGAACTACGTGCTGTCGGTCCCCCGCGTGTTCGAGAAGGTGTACAACACCGCCGAGCAGAAGGCGATCGACGGCGGCAAGGGCAAGATCTTCGGCAAGGCCACCGACACCGCGATCGAGTACAGCCGCGCAGTCGAGGCAGGCAACGTCGGCCTCATGCTGAAGATCAAGCACGCCGTCTTCGACAAGCTTGTCTACGGCAAGCTCCGCGCAGCACTGGGCGGCAACTGCGAGGGCGCCATCTCCGGCGGCGCACCGCTCGGCGAGCGCCTCGGTCACTTCTTCCGCGGTGCCGGCGTCCCGGTGTACGAGGGCTACGGCCTGTCGGAGACCACCGCTGCGGTGACCGCCAACAACGATGAGCACAGCCGTATCGGTTCGGTCGGTCGTCCTGTCCCGGGCGTGACCATCCGGATCGCCGAGGACGGCGAGGTGCTGCTCAAGGGTCCGATGATCTTCTCCGGTTACTGGCAGAACGAGAAGGCCACCGCCGACTCGATCATCGACGGCTGGTTCCACACCGGTGACATCGGCCGACTGGAAGACGGATACCTGTTCATCACCGGCCGCAAGAAGGAACTCATCGTCACCGCAGGCGGTAAGAACGTCTCGCCGGCACAGCTCGAGGACACCATCCGCGCGCACCCGATGGTGAGTCAGTGCCTGGTGGTCGGCGACAAGAAGCCGTTCATCGCCGCCCTGATCACCATCGATCCGGAGGCCGCCCCCGGCTGGCTGGAGCGCAAGGGCCTGCCCGCGTCCACCCCGATGTCGGAGCTGATCGCCAACGCCGAACTCCGCGCCGAGATCGACGCTGCGATCGCCGCGGCCAACAAGACCGTGTCGAAGGCCGAAGCCATCAAGAAGTATGAAATCCTCGATACGGATTTCACGATCGAGAGTGGCGAGCTGACGCCGACGATGAAGCTCAAGCGGAACGTCATTCACGACACGTACCAGCAGGCCATCGCAGAGCTCTACACCTGAGAGGCGAACCGGGGAGGGTGAGGAGCCATCACTGATCCGCACCGCACCCCGCTAGCCGAAGCGACCGACGACGGCGCACCGAGTTCCGATTCGGTGCGCCGTCGTCGGCATTCGGGCCGCGACCTCGCCATCGACGCGACGCGCGGAGTGGCGATCTGGAGCATGATCAGCCTGCATTTCGCCGCGGGCACCATCGTCGCGGCCCCGACCCACGAGTATCCGTACGTCGACGGCATGAGCGCCTTCGTTCTGTTGTCCGGCCTGGTCCTCGGCATCGTGTACCAGCGCTGGGTCGCCAGACTCGGGTTCGCCTACGCCTACCG
>NZ_JAAYXO010000163.1 GCF_012515855.1 Gordonia sp. (in: high G+C Gram-positive bacteria) | reverse complement strand
TCTTGATCTTCATCGGTCTTGGAATCTGGATTCTGATCGACGCGATCATGATTTTCACCGGTTCGGTCCGCGACGGGCAGGGCCGCATCCTCAGATAGCGCGCCTGCGAGGGAACGCGCAGGGCGAACCAAAAACTTCGGCGTTCGAAACGGGCAGTGAGCCCGTTTCGAACGCCGAAGTTTTTGGTTCTGACGAGAGCGTGGCTGCCAGTCGTTCTATCTCCCCGGCACGTTGCGCTGCGGCGGCCACTGATCGCGGGGCGGCGGTGGGCCGACGTGATCGGGAATCGGATCGGTTCGCATAGCTGGCCCCGGTGGGTGACTGACCTGGGCGTTGCCGGCTCGCGGGTGTCCGGGCGATGTCGGCGCCGGCACGTTCGGCCGGGTGCCTGCGTGTGCAGTCTGGTAACCGACAGGGACGGCGGGCTGCGTTCCCATTCCGGGCCTCGGGGCGATCGGCGGTGGTGGCCCGGGGTTCGGGGCGGGCTGCGCCACCGGCCTCTGGCCAGACTGCTCGAAGCTCGCCGCGTTAGGGGGAGGTGGAGGGGGCGGTGGTCGCATCGGCGTGGGTGGCATTGCACCGGACGGCATGGGAGCCGGTGGCATCGGACCGGGTGGCACCGGTCCGGGTGGCCTCGGCCCGGGTGGCATCGGACCGGGACCGGGAGGTCCGGGCTGCATCACCGGCAGGACGGGTTGGCCGAAGCCGATCGGGCGCTCGGGCGCCACGCCGTCAGGGCGGGGTGTCGCGGTGAACTCGTCCAGCTCGGCGCGCGGGGTGGTTCGGAGCTTGTTCCACTCCATACCCCACATGATCAGTTGCACCGCGGGAATACCGAAGATGACCAGGATCATGACGACGGGAATCAGACTCTCCATCAGCCGACCCCGCTGAAGGTGGCTCGGGACGTCGGGTCTTCGGCAGCGACCTCGCGCGACAACCTTTCAAAGAACTGCTGGTATTGCTTGTAGCCGAGCAGTGCTTTGCGTCCGGCGGGGATGATGCCGACCTTCTGCTGAGAGGTGGTGAAGGCCTGGATGTCGGTCTTCACCTCGCACCCGTAGTCGGTGCTCGAGATGTGGACGACGAAGGTCATCTGGTTGAAGACCCCGGCGAATCCGCGCACTGAGAACTGGAGGAACCCCGGCCCGCCGCGCTCGTATCGCAGGGTCGGCGTCGGTGTCGGCGGCGACTGACGATGGGCCAGTTCCGCAACGCGATACGGCGACAGCCGTGTCTGCAGGTGTCCGCGTGCGTTCTGGAATCTATGAGAGGCATTTCCCACGGCGGCTCCTTGATCGGCGTCTGCTGCGAAACGTACGCCGCACGGAGGCGGTTGGTGGCTCGAGGACATGAGTTCATGCGTTCCGTGGAATCGATTCGATTGTTCGACCCACGCCGGTGTTCGATGAACCCCTACGCGCTACACCGGCCACGCGTGCACGGGCTCGCCCTCGTGCATCAGTGTCACGTAGTCCTTCAGCATGCCGTGGAGAGCCTGGTCGCGAGATTCGCCGGCCTGCTGCCGAGCGAACACCGCCTTGCGCTGCCACACCGAACCCGACTGCTTGGTGGCGCAGCGGCCTTCGATCACGCCGAGGTAGCGGCGCCTGGCCTTGTCGGAGACGCCGAAGGCGGTGAGGCCGCGCTCGGCGAGGGGGAGCAGCCGTCGCAGGACGAGCTCGTCCGGGCGGACCCAGCCGATGTTCGGCCAGTACAGCTGCGCGCCGAAACCCCAGCGCGCGCCTGCGGACAGGTTCTCCTCCGCGGCGTCGAACGACATCTGCGACCACACCGGAAGATCACTCTCCACGAGCCCGCGGACCACCCCGTAGTAGAACGCCGCGTTGGCCATGATGTCGACGACGGTCGGACCGGCGGGCAGCACCCGATTCTCCACCCGCAGGTGAGCGTGGCCGTCGACGACGTCGTACACCGGGCGATTCCATCGGTACACCGTGCCGTTGTGCAGGCGCAGCTCGTCCAGTTTCGGGATGCGGCCTGCGTCGAGTTCGGCGAGCGGATCGACGTCCGACGACACCGGCAGGAGCGCCGGAAAGTAGCGGGTGTTCTCCTCGAAGAGATCGAAGATGGTGTTGATCCAGCGCTCACCGAACCACACGCGCGGTCGGACGCCCTGGTTCTTCAGTTCCAGCGGACGGGTGTCGGTGGCCTGCTCGAACACCGGGATCCGAGTCTCGTGCCAGAGCGCCTTGCCATCGAGGAAAGGTGAGTTCCCGGCGATGGCCACCTGCACGCCGGAGATGGCCTGCGCCGCATTCCAATGCGCCGCGAAGTCCTCCGGCGCCACCCGCAGATGCAGTTGCAGCGAGGTGCAGGCGGCTTCCGGGAGGATCGACTCGCTGGTGGTCTTGAGGAGGTCGGGGCTGTTGCCGATCGCCATCGGGACACCTGCGATGTCGAGCTCGAGGGCCTCGCCCCGGGCGGCGAAGATCTGTTCGTCGAGGAGCCGATAGCGCGGATTGGTGGAGATCCACTGCGACGCGAAGTGTTCGTGCCGGAGCGTGGGCAGCATGCCGACCATCACCAGATGGTTGCCCGTGGCCGCCGCCCGCGACTCGGCGCGGTTCAGCGAACTGCGCAGCGACTGCTCGAGGGTGACGGTGTCGCCGCCGACGAAAGGCCGCGGAGCGACGTTGATCTCGATGTTGAACTGGCCCAGCTCTGTCTGGAAGTCGGGATCGGCGATGGCGTCGAGGACCGCGACGTTGGCCATCGCCGGGTCGGCGTCGCCGTCGACGAGGTTGAGCTCCACCTCCATGCCGAGCAGCGGGTCCGGGGGCTTGCCCTGGTCGGTGAAGAGCCCGTCGGTGAGCATGCGCGCGATGGCCTCGGTTCCCCGCGAGACCTGCGAGCGGAATCGCACGCGGTCGTCGCCGCTGAACTGCTGATGGTTCACTTCGGTGCCCATGTGGCCATGGTGCCGGATCGGAGTCGGCTCAGTGCCGGATTCAGGCGGCCCGGGCGGGAACGGTTAGATCGTGACGCGCGAGCTGAGATTGAGGTGGCCGAATCCGGCGGCGGCGAGCGTCCCCGCTAACGCGAACATCAGCATCGCGGTCATGTCGCTGTCCAAGAGCATGCCGAACCCCGCGAGGAGGAGCAGCCCGCCGAGGACGAACTCCAGAACTGCGGTGACCTTCAGCAGGCCTCGCGACGGCTTGCCGCTGGTGAACGACGCCAGCGCGATGCCGCCGACGATTGCGGTGACGATGCCGAAGCAGCTGAGGATCGGAACGAAAGTGGCGATCCAGAGCCACACAGGCGCCGACTGCGGGGAGCGTCCTGTGACCGACCCGTACGGGGTACCCGCCCGATACTGCTGCGGAGTGGGCTGGGGACGCCAGGTCGGGTGCTGCGGTTGCGACTGCGGGACGATCGGCGGGAAGTGGGGCATTGAGCCGGTCGGCGATTGCTGGACTGGCGGGCGCGACGTCTTCGTGAAGCTCGGTGCCTTGGCGAAGTTCGGTGCCGTCGGAGCGGTACGGGGGACCATCGGCGGCGCCTCGGCCGGTCGCGGCGGCGGCGTGGGCGCGGGAGTGGGCGTCGGTGCAGCCTGCGGTACCACCGCCGCGCGATAGGCGGCGACCGGGGACTTCACCGCGATGACGGCAGCGGTGGGGCGGTCGAATCCGCCGGAGACGAGGTCGTCGATCAGCGCGAGTGTGGGCTGGGGACCGGGGATTTGGGGCTTGGGCGCCTGCGCGTCGGTGACAGTGGCCGAGATCGCCTGCAGGGTCACCAGGTCGAGAAGAGCAGGGGTGCCGACCACGGTCGTCAACGAGCGCAGCGCCGTCCGCGCCGCGCGGTTGGCGGCATTGACGGCCTTGCGGTCGAGCCGACTGATCGCCGCGTGGATGTCGTCCTCGCCGATCTCTCGACCGCCGATCGAGATCGACTGCCGGTTCGCGAAACCAATCGCGGCGGAGGGGTCGTCGCGCAGCAGGTGCGCCGCGGTCAGCACACCCGCCTGCCGGACCTGGGAGTTCAGTTCGGGCAGGCGGCTGGCGAGCCCGAGCGCGGTCTCGACGGTGCTCCGCTCGACCGGACGTTGCACCCGCAGTCCGACCTGCGCTGCGCTTCTGACGAGATCGTCGTCGGAGGCAGTGATGCCTTCGGCGGCGACGACGGCGGCGAAGGCCGCGATGTTGATCAGGCCGGTGGCCGCGCTCACCGGATCGTGGCGACGGCAGCGCTCGGCGACCTCGGCCACGGCCGCCGAATTGTCCTCGGCAGGGGGCGTCGGACCGGCCGTGGTCGAGGGCGCCCCGGACGTCGACCCTGCGGACGTCGACTCTGCAGCCGTGAGCGCGGCGACGGCGTCGGAGCCGTTCTCGCGGTCCCACTCCAGAAAGCGTTTGCAGAGCATCGCGACCGGGCCCGCCTTGGTGGCCTGCAGGTGCCAGTACTCGCGGACGGACTCGATGTGCGCGGCGGCGGTCTCGCCGTCATCGGGTGGCCACTGGTACAGCTCGGCGGGCGGCGGGACACCGTCGTCGGAGAGGTACGCGCGGAGGACGTCGACCTTGTAGCGGTCGCGGTCGAAGCTCATCAGCCACTCACCTTGATCATCGAGACGCGCTTGCTCTGCGCAGCGACCTCACTGTCGGACAGCACCGCGACGCGAACCTCCATGTTCAGGGTCTGGCCGGTGTTGGCGTGCGTGGCGACCAGTTTCACGGCACCCTCGGCGTTCACGTCGAACGCGACGTCGATGCGATCGCCCGCGGGCCGCGGCGGGAAGCCGACGATGCGTCCCGAGCTCTGATCGATCGGCGCGTTGGCCTCCACGTCGGTCGATGGCAGCGGACTGGACTGCTGATAGAGCGTGAACTCGACCGCCGTCTGGTTGTCGGTGGCCGTTCCGTACGACCGCACGACCGGTGCGGCCAGCGGAATCGCGGTGTTCTGATCGATCACGATGTCGATGTACTTGCGCCCGGATGCGTCGACCAACTCGACGCCGATCGCCTTCGGCAGGACGTTCCGAGTCTCCTTGTTCGCGATGGCGGCGACCGCCGACACGTCGAGGCGGGCGTTCTGCGCGATCGCGGTGACGGCCGCGGAGTTACCGCTGCGCTCGGCCGACGCGTGGACTTGGCGCCCGAGCGCGAACACCGCCGCGCCCTTGGCGACCGCGAGATCGGGGTCATGCACCTTGGGCGACCATCCGAAGGTCGACGCCAACGCCTCCGGGACGGCAGGCATGCGGGTGGAGCCGCCGACCAGGATCACCTCGTCGATCGTCGTGATCCCGTGTTTCTCCTCCAGCGTCGACAGGGCGCGGCGGGTCACCGAGATGGTGTCCTGCAGCAGCGGTCGCGTGAGGTCGGTGAACTCGGTGCGGGTCACGACGATCGTCGCGCTGTTGCCGTCGCGACGCAGTGGGAGCCGCTTCTGCTCGGCGGTCGAGAGTGCCTTCTTGGTCTGCTCGGCCTTGGTGGTGATCTCCTGGATGAACTGTTCGTCGAAGGCGGCGTCGACGTCGCCGGTCTCGCTGACGTAGCGCTCCAGGATCAACTGCACGAGGTCGTTGTCCCAGTCGGTGCCGCCGAGGCTCGCGTCGCCGTCGGTGACCAGGACGTGGAACTTGCCGTCGGCGACGGTCATCACGGAGACGTCGAAGGTGCCGCCGCCGAGGTCGAAGACCAGAATCGTACGGCCGTCCACGTCGTTCGAGACACCGTAGTGCAACGCCGCGGCCACCGGTTCCGGGACGATGGAGAGCACGTTGAGACCCGCGATGACGCCGGCGGCTTTTGTGGCCTCGCGCTCGAGCTGGCCGAAGTAGGCGGGGACGGTGATGACCACGTCGCGGGAGTCGTTGCCGGTGGTGGCGACGGCTCCGTCGACCAGATTGCGCAGGATCAGGGCCGACACGCTCTCGGCCGTGTACTTGTCACCGAAGAAGGTCTGCGACCAGGTAGTTCCCATCTGGCGCTTCACCAGGGAGATCACCGAATCGGGATCGACCACCGCGCTCTCCTTGGCCGTGGATCCGACCACCACGCTGCCGGGTCCCTCGAACCAGACCACGCTCGGGGTGGTCTCCTCGCCGTTCTCGTTGCGCGTGACCCGAGGGGTCCCCGAGTCGTCGAGGGTCGCGACCGCGGAATACGTGGTTCCGAGATCGATGCCGAAGGGGCGGCTCACTGCTGGTCCTCCTGGGTGGGGGTGGGGGTGTACTGGTACACCTTCACACGGGCGAGCCCGGTGACATCACCGGTGGTGCTGTCGCTGTACAGGTGACCCAACACCTGGGCGACGGTCCGGTCGAGTGCGGGGTCGGCGGTGGGCATCCGGCCGACGGTGGTGTGCCTGCGGGGATCGAACGGCTCGCCCTCGTCGGCCGCCCCGATGACGACGGACTCCGCAGTCAACAGGTCTTCCACCTCCACCGCGTAGGTCGACAAGCGTGCGCCGACCGCGGGGTCGGCGGCGGTCCGGGCGTCGTACGAGAGGTCGTCGTGGAGTCGCTGGAGGCGTCGGATCAGGGGCATCGCGGTGCGCCTGGTCAGCAGGTCCTGGGCCGCCGAGAGGCTCTCGGAGAGATCCCGGACCACTTCTTCGCGGGCTGCCGAGCGCTCGTTGAACAGGGCGATCTGCTCCACGAGTTCGCTGGTGACGGGACCGGACGAGGCTACCGAGCCATGCGGGAACTGGACTGACGCGCCGCACTGCGTGCAGTGGGTGTGGAGATCGGGAGGGTCCGCGGGCAGCGTCGAGTGCGACTGGTTGTTCATGCGTCCCCCAGGTGAATCCGAATCCTCGCTACGGTCTGGAACCTAGCACAGGCCCACGACAGGCTCCGGTGCTCGTCTGGCAGCCGAATGACGCGCCACTAGAGTTGGTGCATGGCCCACACGATGACCGCTGACCTCCACACTCACACGGCGTTCTCCGATGGAACCGACTCGCCGGCGGAACTTCTGGCGGCCGCACGAGCGGCGGGTCTCACGACCGTGGCGATCACCGACCACGACACCGCCAACGGCTGGGACGAGGCCGCGGCGCACGCCGATGCGGGCATGCGGGTGCTGCCGGGGGCCGAGTTCTCGACCAAACATCCCGCGGCCGACGGCGAACTGACGACGGTTCACCTGCTCGGGTACCTCTTCGACCGCGACGACCCGGGCATCGCAGGCGAGTGGAAGCGGGTCCGCGACGACCGGGCCGGTCGCGGCGCGCGGATCGTCGAGAACCTGATCGCCGCCGGTTACCCGATCACGGTGGAGCGTGTGCGCGAGATCGCAGGCCCCAGCAGCATCGGTCGACCGCACATCGCGCGCGCTCTGATGGAGGTCGGCGTCATCGGGTCGGTGTCGGAGGCCTTCGATGAACTGCTGCACGACGGCAGCCCGTACTACACCCCGCTGCGGTCGACGACCCTCGCCGAAGGCGTCGCCATGATCACCGCGGCGGGCGGCGTCCCGGTGATCGCGCACGCGCGGGCGCGCGCCGCGGCCGCAGTGTTGACCGCGGAGGTCATCGAGACTCTGGTGCCGCTGGGGCTGGCCGGCCTCGAGGTGCGCCACCCCGACCACGACGACGCCGCCCGCGCCGAGCTCGCCGACATCGCCGTCAACCTGGGCCTGCTGCAGACCGGCTCCAGCGACTACCACGGCACGCACAAGACACTCCGGATCGGGCAGGAGCGGACGGCCGATACCGTGGTGGAGCAGCTCATCGACCGCGGCGGCGTCGCGCCGTTCGAGGGCTGACCGACTATGGGACCCCGCGACAAGGCCGATCCGGCGCAGACCCGCGCGGCCGTCCTGGCCGTCGCCGACTGGTTGCGCGACGAGGCCGCGCCGAAACCCGATCGCGCGGCCCTGGCCGCCGCGGTGCGCCTGACGGCGCGGACCGTCGCCCAGCACGCACCCGGCAACGCGGTGGAGTTGCGGGTGCCGCCCTTCGTCGCGGTGCAGTGCATCGAGGGCGTCCGGCATACGCGCGGGACCCCGCCGAACGTGGTGGAGTTGGCGGCGCGCGACTGGCTGCTGCTCGCCACCGGCCTCGACGATTTCGACGCCGCCGTCGCCGATCACCGCGTGAACGTCTCGGGGCATCGAGCGAGTGACGTGGCCGACTATCTCCCGGTGATTCCGCTGCCGCGATGACCTGCGGTGCGACTGATTCGGGTACCCGACCGGCGGAGATTTTCCGATGCCGGTTCACAGCCCGTAGACTGTGGTAACGGTACCGCCCCTCTAGCCCAGGAAACCGGAGCGTCTCATTGTCCGAGAAGCTGACTCATCGTCCGAACCTGCTGAACCAGCCCGGATGTGGCGGTACGTCGCGCCCGCAGAAGGGTCGCGAACAGAAGGGTCGCGAACAGAAGGGTTGCGCACAGAAGGGTCGCATGCCGAACGATCTGGACCAGCCTGAGAACGAGCCCCGCGAAGAATGCGGCGTGTTCGGTGTCTGGGCGCCCGGTGAAGACGTCGCGAAGTTGTCGTACTACGGCCTCTACGCCCTTCAGCATCGTGGCCAGGAAGCCGCGGGCATCTCCGTCGGCGACGGCTCGCAGGTGCTGGTCTTCAAGGATCTCGGCCTGGTGAGCCAGGTGTTCGACGAGCAGACCCTGGCCTCGATGGTCGGGCACGTCGCCGTCGGACACTGCCGCTACTCCACCACGGGATCCACCACCTGGGAGAACTCGCAGCCCATCTTCCGCAACACGGTCAACGGGAGCGGCGTGGCCCTCGGCCACAACGGCAACCTGGTGAACACCGCGGAACTGGCCGAGCGTGCCCGCGAACTCGGCATCTACGGAACCGCGGCGAACAGCGCGGCGACCTCCGACTCCGACATCCTCGGTGCGCTGCTGGCGCACGGCGCCGCGGACAAGACCCTCGAAGAGTCGGCGATGGAGTTGCTCCCGACCGTCAAGGGCGCCTTCTGCCTCACCTTCCAGGATGAGAACACCCTGTACGCCGCACGCGATCCGCACGGCGTGCGCCCGCTGTCGCTGGGCCGCCTCGACCGCGGCTGGGTGGTGGCCTCCGAGACCGCCGCGCTCGACATCGTCGGCGCCTCGTTCGTCCGCGACATCGAGCCGGGCGAACTCCTCGCGATCGACGCCGACGGCGTCCGCAGCCAGCGCTTCGCCGAGCAGACGCCGCACGGCTGCGTGTTCGAGTACGTCTACCTCGCCCGCCCGGACAGCGTGATCCACGGCCGTTCGGTGCACTCGACACGCGTCGAGATCGGCCGTCGCCTGGCCCGCGAACAGCCCGCCGAGGGCGATCTGGTGATCCCGGTGCCCGAGTCGGGAACTCCGGCCGCCGTCGGCTACGCCCAGGAATCGGGGATCCCGTACGGCCAGGGCCTCATGAAGAACGCCTACGTGGGTCGCACCTTCATCCAGCCGTCGCAGACCATCCGCCAGCTCGGCATCCGACTCAAGCTGAATCCGCTGCGCGAGGTGATTCGCGGCAAGCGCCTGGTGGTGGTCGACGACTCCATCGTCCGCGGCAACACCCAGCGTGCCCTGATCCGCATGCTCCGCGAAGCGGGCGCCGCCGAGGTGCACGTCCGCATTGCGTCGTCGCCCGTCCGCTGGCCCTGCTTCTACGGGATCGACTTCGCCTCGCCCGCGGAACTGATCGCCAACGGCTCGGACTCGCAGGAGGCGATGGTCGAGAGCGTTCGTCAGGCCATCGACGCCGACTCCCTCGGCTACATCACCATCGACGAGATGATCAACGCCACCGGGCAGCCGCGCGAAGGACTCTGCGCAGCCTGCTTCGACGGCAAGTACCCGATCGAGCTCCCGCAGGAGACCACGATGGGCAAGGCCGTCCTGGAGGCGATGGTTCGGAACCCGAACAACGGGGTCGATCCGCTGACCGCAGCCAACGACAACGTCAGCGCGGTGATGCGTCCCTGACCGGGACGCTCACGCGCGCGAGATCGAACAAGCACTTCGTCCTTAGCTCGGGACGCACTCAGGTACCGTGAGTGCGTCCCACCGCCCCACACGGCTGAGTTTCAGCTGTTGAATTTCAGGAGAATCAAGACTATGACCGACGGGTCTGCCGACAATCTGGCGTCGGGTGCATCGTATGCGGCCGCGGGTGTGGACATCGATGCCGGCGAGCGTGCCGTCGAGCTCTTCGCTCCGCACGCCAAGCGCGCCACGCGACCCGAGGTGCTCGGCGGACTGGGCGGTTTCGCCGGTCTGTTCTCGCTGAAGGGCGACTACCGGGAGCCGGTGCTCGCTGCGTCGAGCGACGGGGTCGGCACCAAGCTGGTCATCGCGCAGGCGATGGGCAAGCACGACACCGTGGGCCGCGACCTGGTCGCCATGGTGGTCGACGACCTCGTGGTCTGCGGGGCCGAGCCGTTGTTCCTGCAGGACTACATCGCCGTCGGCAAGGTGATCCCGGAGATGGTGGCCGACATCGTCAAGGGGATCGCCGACGGTTGCGTCGACGCCGGCTGCGCGCTGCTGGGCGGCGAGACCGCCGAGCACCCGGGCGTCATGGAAGACGGCCACTACGACATCTCCGCGACCGGCGTCGGCGTGGTGGAGGCTGACTCGATCCTCGGCCCGGACCGCGTCCGCGCGGGCGACGTCGTGATCGCGATGGGCTCGTCTGGCCTGCACTCCAATGGTTACTCGCTGGCGCGCAAGGTGCTGCTGGAGTGGGGCCACATGGACCTGGAGGGGCACGTCGAGGAGTTCGGTCGCAGCCTCGGCGAGGAACTGCTGGAACCGACCCGCATCTACGCCAAGGACTGCCTCGCGCTGGCGGCGGAGAGCGAAGTCCGCACGTTCGCGCACGTCACCGGTGGCGGCCTGGCCGACAACCTCGGTCGCGTCCTGCCCGCAGGCCTCGTCGCCGAACTCGAGCGCAGCACCTGGACCCCGGCGCCGATCTTCTCGCTGATCGCTCAGCGCGGCCGCGTGGAGCGCGCCGAGATGGAGCGCACCTTCAACATGGGCGTCGGCATGGTCGCGATCGTCTCGCCCGAGGACACCGACCGCGCGCAGGCGATTCTGACCGCGCGCCACGTCGACAACTGGGTCCTGGGCAGCATCAAGGCCGGCGAGCCGGGCGCCCCCGGCTCGGCAGTCCTGTCGGGAGACCACCCGCGCTTCTGAGTCCGCAAGACACCCGCGGCCGCTGCATCGCACGATGCGGCGGCCGCTGTGTTCTGTCCGGCTGTGCCCGGTGCCGATTGCGACAATGCACACCGGGTCGGGACCGCCCGCAGACGACACGAGAACCCCGCATCATGGCGATGCGGGGTTCTACGTATGTCAGGCAATCAGATTTCGGCGCAGGAAACACCGTTCCCCAAGGGGGATGACGCCTGTACGAGTGGGTTCAAGCGACAGCGCCGTCAAGCGTGTCGCCACTCCTCTTCACTGGTTCTGTTCTCCTCATTCGACCAAGAGTCGTACGACTTGTCGCTGCCACCACCGAGTTCACGCTGGAGACTGTCAAAGTCGGTATGGGGAGTGGAGTACTTCAGCTGACGAGCAACTTTCGTCTGCTTTGCCTTTGCCCGGCCGCGGCCCATATGGGACCCCCTCGCACAGTGACGGGGCGGCCATCGGTGTGGCGGCCCCGTTCTATTCGTTAATAGTTTTCGTAACGACAGTCTAGCGCGTCGTTTGCATTAAGTCCCATCGCATGGATACGTGTCACAGAACGCGCTGGTACCAGCGCGTTCTGTTCTGCGTCGAGTCAGGATCGTCCGCGGAGACGGTCGACGGCGGCGCGGCCGGGCGGTACTTGATCGTCCGCGGTGTAGAGGTCGGGGTCGATGCTCGCCGACGCCGAGTCCTCGGGCGACTCCGGATCTCCGACAGTCAGCTCGGTGTCGGCGGGGACGTTCCGCTTCACCAGGGCCAGCGCGATCGGTCCGTTCTCGAAATGGTCCACCACGGTGCCGACGCGACCGATGGTCCGACCGCCCGCGTTCACCGGGTCGCCGGTGGCGGGCCGGTACGACGAGCTCCCGTCGAGGTGCAGCAACACCAGACGGCGCGGCGGTCGACCGAGGTTGGCCACGCGAGCGACGGTCTCCTGACCGCGGTAGCAGCCCTTGTCGAGGTGGACGGCTCCGCCCTCGTCGGGGCCGCCGATCCAGTCGACCTCATGCGGAATGGTGCGCTCGTCGGTGTCCAGGTGCAGGCGCGGGCGCAGCGCGCTCACCCGCAGCGCCTCCAGCGCCCACATGCCCGCGGGCGCGGCACCGGCCTCGACCAGCAGCTGCCACCACTCGCGCAGATCCGACTCGGGAACCAGCAGGTCGACCACCGGCGTCGCCCCGCGCTCGCCGATCGACGGCATCACACGCCAGAAGCCGAGCGGCTCGTCGTCGTGCCGGAGCTCGGGGAGGTCGCCGGCCCGGTACGGCGCGGTGTCGGCGGGGAGCCCGATGGCCTCGGCGATCGGGCCGGTGAGCACGTCGGGTCCCAGCAGGGTGAGGACCTTCATGTCGGGTCGAGCCGCAGGCGCGGCCTTGGCCCAGAACACCATCTTGGTGAGGAACTCGGCCAGCGGTGCACCGCGGGAGGCTTCGGTGTCGATCCAGGTGGTGCCGTCGAGATCGGTGAGGACGAAGTGGTCCTCCACGCGACCGTTGCCGTCGAGCGACAGATTCTCCGCGCTGCGGCGATCGCCGAGGGTGGTCAGGTGCTGCGAGGAGATGGTGTGCAGCCAGCTGAGGCGTTCGTCGCCGGAGATCTCGATGACCGCGCGGTCGGAGCGGTCGACGATCGCCGCTGTGCGGGTCGCGGTCCGCTGCTCGCCGAGCGGATCACCGTAGTGCCAGGCGACACCGGGACTCGGGTTGTCCTCGGGGGTGGCGACAGCGCCGGGATGGGACATGAGAATCGGCGACGGAGACGACATGACCCGAGTCTACGACGGGTCCTGCGCCACCGGCGGGAGGGAGTGATTCGGCGCCACCGGCGGGAAGGAGTGATTCGGCCCGGTCCCGGCGCTTCCGCTACTGGACTACGGCGTCGGAGAAGGTCGGCGGATCGCCCAGGAACGGACGGTGGGACGGCGGCTGCTTGCCGTCGACGTCGGTGATGCCGTACTCCTCGGCGAGTTCCGCGCCCACCAGGACGCGGCCGGACTTGGCCATCCGCTGCGGGTCGCGGGAGAGGGCGTCGATCACTCGGCCGGGGAACTCCACCGACTCGGCGGTCGCGGCCAGGCCCTCGTACATCGCCGGGTTGGCGGCGAACGCGGCCAGGTTCAGCTCCGTCTTCAGCAGACCCATCCACAGCGAGACCGCGGCGACGTCGAAGGGCTTGAAGTCCACGGCCATGTCGTGGGCCATCTTGTCGACCGCGGCCTTGCCCGATCCGTAGGCGGGTCCGTGCATGTAGCAGGTGCCGCCGAACGACGAGGTGTTCACGACGAGTCCGCCGCCGGTCTCGGCGAGCAGCGGGGCCGCGTAGTAGGTGGTGGTGTACGCCGAGCGCATGCCGACGTCGTGCAGATCGAGCAGGCTCAGTGACTTCTCCCAGAACGGTCCCTTGACGGTCAGTTCGGCGGGCAGCGAGATGGCGTTGTTCACCAGGATGTCCAGGCGGCCGTGGTCGGCGCGGATGCGGTCGAACAGGGCGGCGACCTGAGCGTCGTCGGAGTGGTCGACAGCCACGGCGACGCCGGTGCCGCCGCGGCGAGTGATCTCCTCGGCGGTCTCGACGATGGTTCCGGGGAGGGGTGTCTGGCCGGGTTCGACGGTCCGGCCCGTCACGTAGACGGTGGTTCCGGGCTGAGCGAGGGCGAGGGCGATGCCTTTGCCTGCTCCGCGGCTGGCTCCGGTCACGACGGCGATGCGTTCAGTGGTCATGCCTCATGGTGCTACACGGCTCGGAGCGGTTGTCGGCCAACGGTTCCCGATGGGTGGAATCCGGCACCGGAATCTCGGTGCGCGGGATCGGTTTCGTCGGTGCGTGACATCGTTGGAGTCATGCTTCACGTGCTGGTCTCCGACGCGGGACAGGTCCTCGATCCGAACGTCCCGCTGTTGCACGCGGACGATCTCGGTGTCCTCCACGGCGACGGTCTGTTCGAGACGATGCTGATGCGCGACGGTCTGGTGCGCAACCTGGAACGGCATATCGATCGCCTCGCGACCAGTACTGCGCCCGCGGGCCTGCCGCCGATCGACATCGCGCACGTCGCCGAGCTGATCGAGATCGCGGCCACCGAGTGGCGGCGGCGATTCGACGGCGAGGGCGCGCTGCGGGTGGTCTACACCCGCGGACGAGAGGGCGGCGATCGGCCGACGCTGTACGTGACGGTCTCGGCGGTACCGAGTCGCGTCGCCGAGGTGCGGCGCGACGGCATCCGCGCCGTCACCCTGCCGACCGCGTATCGGCCGGGCCTGGCCGCCGAGGCGCCCTGGCTGCTGGCCGGCGTCAAATCGCTCAGCTACGCGGCCAACGTCGCGGCGCTGCGCCACGTGCAGGGGTTGGGCGTCGATGATGCGATCTTCGTCGCCGACGACGGCAGCGTGCTGGAGGGACCGCGCAGTTCGGTGGTAGCCGTGATCGAGGGGGTGCTGGTCACGCCGCTGCGCGACGACGGGATCCTTCCCGGAACCACACAGGCGGAACTGTTCGCGCACGCGCGGACGCGGGGGATTCCGGTTGACGAGCGACGCCTGCACGTCGACGAGTTGTTCTCGGCCGCCGAGGTGTGGCTGTTGTCGTCGATCACCGTCGCGGCGCGGGTGCATCGCCTGAACGGACAGGATCTCCCCAATCAGCGGAAAGTGATCGGCGTCGCCGCCATGCTGGGAGTGCCGCCAATGTCATAGCGGCGGCGGTAGGGTCTTCGGTCACCAGTCCTGGTCGGCCGTTGCGAAAAGCTACTACTCTCCGTAGTAACGCCCACCCCCGGGTGATGAATTCGAGGTCGCTTGTGAATGTTGTAGACATCTCCAGATGGCAGTTCGGTATCACCACCGTGTACCACTTCATCCTGGTGCCGCTGACGATCGGCCTCGCGCCGCTGATCGCGATCATGCAGACGGTCTGGCATCGCACGGGTAATGAGCAGTGGCTTCGCGCAACCAAGTTCTTCGGCAAGATCTTCCTGATCAACTTCGCGCTCGGCGTCGCCACCGGCATCGTGCAGGAGTTCCAGTTCGGCATGAACTGGAGCGAGTACAGCCGGTTCGTCGCGGACGTCTTCGGAGCACCGCTGGCGTTCGAAGGCCTGGTCGCCTTCTTCCTCGAGTCCACGTTCATCGGACTGTGGCTGTTCGGCTGGGGACGACTTCCTAAACGCGTCCACCTCGCGTGCATCTGGCTGGTGGCGATCGGCGTCAACGCCTCGGCCTACTTCATCATCGTCGCCAATTCCTGGATGCAGCATCCGGTCGGCGTCACCTGGGATGCCGAGCGAGACCGCCCGATGATGAACAACTTCATCGCCGTGCTCACGAACAACACGACGCTGGTGGCCTTCCCTCACGTCATCATGGGCGCCTTGCTGACCGCGTCGACGGTTGTCGCCGTCATCGGCCTCTGGTGGATGGCGCGCAACAGCTTCCGCGCCGCGAAGATCGAGGAGGCCGCCAAGACCGGCGACGAGTCGATCATCCCGAAGACGAGTTCGCCGAGCCAGATCGACGCGACGCCCGAGAAGCTGCGTCACGACAATGCGACCCTGTGGAGACCGGTCTCGATCTTCGCCCTTTGGGTGGTCATCGGTTCGGGGCTCGGGCTGTTCGTCACCGGCGATCTTCAGGGCCAGCTGATGTTCAAGCAGCAGCCGATGAAGATGGCCGCCGCGGAGTCGCTGTGCGAGACCGAGACCGGGGCGTCGTTCTCGGTGCTGAGCATCGGCAGACAGAACAACTGCGAGAACATCGAGCACGTCATCACCATCCCGAACATGCTCTCGTTCTTGTCCGACCACACCTTCGACAGCACCGTCCAGGGCGTCAACGAACTCCAGAAGCAGTATCAGGAAGCCCTGAACATGCCGGGCCAGAACTTCGCGCCCAACCTGTTCGTCACGTACTGGAGCTTCCGCGCCATGATCACGTGGGCCCTCGGCTCGGTGGTCGTCGCACTGGGCGGTCTCTGGTTCCTCCGCCGAAAGCGCAATGAGGTGCCCCGCTGGTTCGGACGACTGTGTCTGTGGATGCTGCCGACTCCGTTCCTGGCCAACGCGTCCGGCTGGATCTTCACGGAGATGGGCCGACAGCCGTGGGTGGTGGTCCCGAACTGGGCCGACGCTGACGGTGACCCCCTGCGCGTGCACATGCTGGTGCAGGACGGTGTCTCCAACCACACGTCGCCGATGGTCTGGACCACGCTGATCGGGTTCACCCTGCTCTACGGCGCCCTCGGCGTGGTGTGGTTCTACCTCGAACGCAAGTACGTGATCGAGGGGCCCGCCGAGAAGGATGCCGTCGCGCCGAAGGACGGCCACGACGACGACGAATCCACCGAACTCTCGTTCGCCTACTGAGGAGCCTGAAAGATGACCCTTGAGAACCTGTGGTTCGTGATCATCGCGTTCATGTTCGCCATGTACTTCGTGCTCGAAGGCTTCGACTTCGGTGTCGGCATGATGATGACGCTGCCCAACAAGCACGACGACGACACCGACCCCGAAGCCGCGGACAAGCGGCGACGGGTGCTGCTGAACACCATCGGACCCGTCTGGGACGGCAACGAGGTCTGGCTGATCACCGGCGGCGCCGCCATCTTCGCGGCGTTCGGCGGCTGGTACGCCACCATGTTCTCGGCCTTCTACTTCCCGCTGTTCCTGATCTTGATCGGGTTGATCGTGCGCGTGGTCGCGATCGAATGGCGCGGCAAGATCAACGACGTCCGCTGGCGCCGCTGGTGCGATGTCGGGATCGGGCTCGGCTCGTGGATTCCGGCGCTGCTGTGGGGTGTCGCGTTCGCGAACGTGGTGCGCGGTCTGCCGATCGATGCAGAGCACCAGTACACCGGCGGCTTCTTCAACCTGCTGAATCCGTACGCCCTGCTGGGCGGTGCCACGACGCTGCTGGCGTTCCTGACCCACGGCGCGGTGTTCGTCGCGCTCAAGACCTCGGGGACCATGCGCGACGACGCGCAGCAGATGGCCGCTCGGTTGGCGATCCCGACCGCAGTGGTCGCGGCCGCGTTCCTGATCTGGACGCAGCTGGCGTACGGGCACGCCTGGACCTGGGCGATCGTGGTGATCGCCGCGGTGGCCGCGGTCGGCATGGTGATCAGCACGCTGGCGCGCCGCGAAGGCTGGGCCTTCTTCTCCACGTGCATCGCGATCGCCGGCGTCACGGCGATGCTGTTCTCGTCGCTGTTCCCCGACGTGATGCCGTCGACTACGGATCCGGCGTACACGCTCACGATCGCCAACACGTCGTCGAGCCACTACACGCTGGTCATCATGACGTGGGCGGCGGCGCTCATGACACCGGTGGTGATGCTCTACCAGGGCTACAGCTACTGGGTGTTCCGTAAGCGGTTGTCGGCCGAGCACATTCCGCCATCGGTCGGGCTGCCGTTGCAGAGCATGCTCAAGTGACCGAGGGCGCGACGGCGGCTCCTCCGGAGGTGGAGTCGCCGCCGTCAGATCGTGCGCAGGCGGATCGTTCGCAGGCGGATCGACCCGAGCCGGGGCGCCGGCCGCCGCTGGACCCGCGCCTGCTCCGCGCGTCGCGATCGGCGCGCAAGCACGTGGTGGTGACTGCGCTCTTCGCGGTGGCCAACGTGATCGCGGTGATCGCCGCGGCCATCGCGCTGGCGGGCCTGACCGCCGAACTCATCACCGACCCGACCCGACGCAGCTTCGCCGATCAAGCGGTGCACCTGATCGTGTTGGCGGTGGCCCTTGCGGCCCGGGCGGCGATCAGCTTCGTCGGCGACCTCGTCGCTCGGCGGGCAGCGCACGCCACCATCGGCGAACTGCGCCTGGCCGCGCTCGACACGCTCACCGACCCGGCCCGGACCAGTCCGCGCTCGCTGTTGACCCAGCGCGAACATGCGCTCACGGTGGCGCTGCGCGGCCTGGACCGGCTGTCGGACTACTTGTCCGGATACCTGCCCGCGCTGTTGTCGACCGTCATCATCACCCCGCTGGTGGTGGCCGTCGTGCTGTGGGCCGACTGGGTCTCGGGCGTCATCATCATCGTGACGCTGCCGCTGATCCCGATCTTCATGGTCCTCATCGGGCTGCTCACGCGTGATCGCACCCGGCGCAAGCTCGACGCGATGAGCCGTCAGAACGCGCAGTTGGTCGACCTGATGGCAGGGCTTCCGACGCTGCGTGCGCTCGGTCGCGCGCAGGGGCCTGCGGCACAGGTCGCCGAACTGGGCCATCGCCTGCGCCGCAGCACGATGGGTGCCTTGCGGATCGCCTTCCTCTCCGGCGCGATCCTCGAGTTCCTCGCAACCCTGAGCGTCGCACTGATCGCGGTGAGCATCGGCCTGCGCCTGGTGTTCGGCGAGATGTCGTTGTATGCGGGCGTTCTGGCGTTGATCCTGGCGCCGGAGGCGTATTTCCCGCTGCGGCAGATCGGTGCACAGTTCCACAACGCCGAGGACGGGGTCGAGGCCGCCGACGATGTGCTCGATGTGATCGACGCAGGCCTCGCCGAGGCGAATGATTCACGTGGAACCACACCGAACGGACCCGTCGGACATATCGAGTTGGCCGGCGCGACCATCGTCGTCGACGATCTGGGTGTCCGCGGCCGCGACGGGTGGGCACCACGCGGGCTGTCGGCGCGGATCGCTCCCGGCGAACTGACCGTCCTGACCGGACCCAACGGTTGCGGCAAGTCGACGCTGATCGCCGCGATGCTGGGAATCCATCGCCCCGACGAAGGTCGGGTGCTCATCGGTGAGACCGACGTTCGCGAGCTGGACCCCGACGGCTATCACCGCCAGGTGAGCTGGTTGCCGCAGGACCCGGCGGTCGTGCCGGGCACGGTCGCGGAGAACCTCGCGCTGTTCGGCGAACTGGCCGACGACGCCCTGCGTGACGCCGCCCGCGCCGCCGAGTTCGACGCGGTCCTCGCGGACCTCCCGACCGGTCTCGACACCGTGCTCGGCACCGGCGGCGCCGGACTGTCGGCGGGGCAGCGGCAGCGACTGGCGCTCACCCGGACGCTCGCCTCGCGCGCGCCCCTCCTGCTGCTGGACGAACCCACGGCCCACCTCGACGAGGAGACCGCCGACCGGGTGCTGACCGCGCTGGTGGCTCGAGCCCGCGCCGGCGCCACGGTGGTGATGGTGTCGCACCGGGCGGCTGCGCTCGCGGCGGCCGACCGGGTGATCGACTTCGCGGTTGCCGCGCCGTTCGATGCTGCTGCCGCGGGCGACGCCGCCACCGCACGCGAGGAGGCGTCCGATGCGCGCTGAACGTGATCCGATGATCGCCGCCCTCGTCTTCACCGGTATGCGGTGGCGCGGGTTGATCATGCCGGTCCTGCTCGGGGTCGCGACGGCGCTGTCGGCGCTGGGGCTCGCCGCGCTGTCGGCCTGGCTCATCACCCGCGCGTGGCAGATGCCTCCGGTCCTGTACCTCACGGTGGCGGTCACCGCGGTGCGTGCGCTCGGCATCTCACGTGGATTGTTCCGCTATCTGGAGCGGCTCGCGACGCACGACTTCGCCCTGCGCGCGATGGCCGACGCGCGGACGCGGCTCTACCGGGTGCTCTCGCAGGGGTCGCCGGGCTTCACCGTCGGCCTGCGGCAGTCGGAGTTGATGGCGCGGACCGCCGACGACGTCGACGAGATCGGCAACGCGGTGATTCGCGGGCTCGTGCCGATGGCGGTCGGCGCCGTCACGTCGATCTCTGCGGTCGTCATCATGGCGTTCGTGTCGATCCCGGCGGCGGTCGTGCTGGCGGTCGCCCTGCTGATCAGCGGCGTCGCCGCCCCGTGGCTGGCGACCCGCGGATCGTCGCGCCAGGTGGCCGACGCCGCACGGGCGCGCGAGGACGTCGCCGACGCGGCGTCGTCGCTGCTGTGGCACGGGCCCGAGCTGGCCGTCGCGCGGGCGCGGGAGCGGGTGCTGCGCGCCGTGGCCGACGCGGATGATCGTACCGAGCGGGCCGAGGAGTCGGGCATGCGGTGGCAGGCGGCCGCGCAGGCCGTCACCCCGATCTCGCTCGGCGTCAGCGTGATCGCCGCCGCGATCATCGGCGTGCAACTCGCGTCCGGACTGCCCGGCTCGCTGGCAGACGTCGCCTCGGGCGAGGGCGTCACCCCGATGGTTCTCGGCATCCTGCTGCTGCTGCCGCTGTCGTCGTTCGAGACCACCGCGCCGCTCACCGAAGCGGGGATCGCGTGGGAGGGCGGTCGGCAGGCCGCCCGTCGGATCCTCACCCTGGTCGACGGCGCTCGGGCCGACGGCGTGGAGGCAGCCGACCCGGTGGTCCAGACCGAGCCTGTCGCGCTCACCGCGTCCGGCCTCGAGTGGGGCTGGGACGCCCCGCTCGGCGAGCCCCTCGATCTGGCGCTGCCGCCCGGGGCGCGGCAGGTGATCGTCGGACCGAGCGGTGTCGGCAAGTCGACGCTCCTGATGACCCTGGCGGGTCTGCTGGCGCCGCTTGCCGGATCGGTGTCGGTCGACGGCGCGGGGCTCCGCGGTCGCGTCTGTTACTTCGCCGACGACGCCCACGTCTTCTCCACGACGGTCCGCGAGAACCTGCGGGTGGCCCGCGGCGATGCTTCCGACGACGAGATGATGGCCGTGCTGCGGCAGGTGGGACTGGGGGAGTGGCTCGACGGGCTGCCCGACGGCATGAACGAGAAGCTTACCGGCGGCTCCGCTGCCCTCTCCGGCGGGCAACGTCGCAGGCTCCTCCTGGCTCGTGCCCTCCTGCACCCGGCTCCGGTGGTCCTGCTCGACGAGCCCACCGAGCACCTCGACGCCGCCGACGCGAAGTCGCTGATGGCGCTGATCTGCGGCGACCTCTTCGGCTCCCGCACCGTCGTCGCGGTGACCCATCAGGATGTGTCAGAAGAGCAGGTCCCGGTCCTGGAGTTGGTCGGCTGACGCCCCACGGCGCGGGGCTTTTCCTTGGTTTCCCTTGGTGGTCGAGTGCCGCTGCGTGCGGAGCCCGCATCGGTATATCGAGACCGGGGTGTCGGGAGAGTGATTGACCTGCGCCCTGTGTGGGCGCTGATCCATCAAGATTCTTGAGTCTCAGCGCGTCTCGCGGTGGGCGTCTCGATATTTGGCGGGTTCGCTGCGCTCACTCGCCGACTCGACCAGCGTGGGGAGGCGGGTTCGCTGCGCTCACTCGATGACTCGACTGGCATGGGGAGGCTGGCGGTCGGTGTCGGGGTCTTCCCTTGGTTGGTCGAGTGCCGCTGCGTGCGGAGCCCGCATCGGTGTATCGAGACCGGGCGTGAATTGTGCTGGGGTGGTTGTGGTCTCGATCAGCTGGGCCAGAACGACTCTGTCAGCCGATGACGCGGCGGAGCTTGGCGGAGAGGCGCGGGGTGAGGTCGCCTTCGGCGTCGACGCGCTCTTCGACGTAGGCGAGGTCGCCGTCGGGGACCAGGCCGTAGAGGCGCTTGGCGCCGCCGGTGTGTGCACCGGTCTCGGTGCGAATGGTGACGTCGGTGGTGAGATTCCACGACGTCTGGTTGAGCGGACGGCCGTAGTACAGCTCGATGGAGCCTTCGGCGTGCGTCAGCATCAACTCGATGTTGTCGTCCTCGCTGATCCGCCAGAAGCCGGATTCACGGAGGTCGGGGCGCACAAACGCGCCGTCGTCGTCGACGACCCACGAGCGGGACTGCCAGACGAGGTAGTTGCCGCCGTCGTGCGAGACGATGATCTGCTGGCCGAACTGGTAATCGGTGCCGGCGATCGGGTCGTGCCCCTCGCCTTCGCCTTCCCAGACGCCGACCAGCGGCAGCAGTGCGAGCAGGCCGGAATGGAGATCCGCGCCGTCGCGAAGGTTGGCGGTGTCTGCAGAAACGGGGAGGTCGCCGACCGGCGTCAGGTTTTTGCCCGCCGTCTGCTGGGCGCGCTGCTCAGCGTCGGAGATCGCTTCGTTTCCGGAGCGCGTCATGACTCGTCGTTGACCAGTCGGTAGACGGTGTACAGCGCGAACCAGATGATCAGCAGCGATGCCAGACCCAGGAGAACCTCAAAGAAAATGACCACGAGCCTGATACTACAGCGCACGGGTGGCGTGATTGAAACGAGTCGGGCGAGTGATTGGTAGATCACACGACGGCCCCTCCGACCTGCATGACCTTCCGCCTGCTGATACTCGACAACTATTAATTACGCCGGAATGAGTAATTGTCAGTATGAATCACCGGTCATAGCGTGGTGGGGACAAGTCATCTGACCCGCGACAAGGAGGGTGCTGTGAGTGCCACTGTGTTCTGCGACGACGCCGATGATGCGGTCGCCGGGATCTCGGACGGGGCGACGGTCCTGGTCGGCGGGTTCGGCCTGGCCGGTATGCCGTTCGATCTGATCGAAGCGCTGATCCGTCAGGGTGCCACAGATCTGACGATCGTGAGCAACAACGCGGGCAACGGCGACCACGGGCTCGCCGCGCTGCTCGCCGCAGGTCGCGTGCGGAAGATCCTCTGCTCGTTCCCGCGGCAGTCGGATTCATGGGTCTTCGACGGCCTGTACCGCGAGGGGAAGATCGAACTCGAGGTGGTGCCGCAGGGCAACCTCGCCGAACGCATGCGCGCCGCCGGTGCGGGCATCGGCGCCTTCTACTGTCCGACCGCCGTGGGCACCCCGATCGCGGAAGGCAAGGAGTCGCGCGTCATCGACGGTCGCACCTACCTGCTGGAGTACCCGATCAAGGGCGACGTCGCCCTGATCGGCGCCCACCGCGCCGACCGCGCGGGCAACCTGGTCTACCGCAAGACCGCCCGCAATTTCGGCCCGGTGATGGCGGCCGCCGCCGATACGACCATCGTCCAAGTGGACGAAGTGGTTCCGACCGGGCAGATCGACCCCGAGGTCGTGGTGACACCCGGCATCTACGTCGATCGGGTGATCGCCACCCCGACCCGCCGATTCGCCGTGGAGGGCGCACGATGAACACTCCGCTGACCCTTGCTCCCGGTGCCGTGCGCGCGGGCGACGAGCCGTTGACCATGGACCAGCTCGCCGCGCGGATCGCCGCCGACATCCCCGCGGGTTCCTTCGTGAACCTCGGGATCGGGCAGCCGACCCGCATCTCCGACCATCTCTCGCCCGACAGCGCGATCACCCTGCACACGGAGAACGGCATGCTCGGCATGGGGCCGCAGGCCGACGGCGACGACGTGGACCTCGACCTGACGAATGCGGGCAAGGTGCCGGTCACCGAACTGCCCGGCGCGGCCTACTTCCATCATGCGGATTCGTTCGCGATGATGCGCGGCGGTCACCTGGACGTCTGCGTGATGGGTGCCTTCCAGGTGTCGTTCGGCGGCGACCTGGCCAACTGGAGCACCGGCGCGCCCGACGCGATCCCCGCGGTCGGCGGCGCCATGGACCTGGCGATCGGCGCCAAACAGGTCTTCGTGATGATGGCCCTGTTCGCGCGGGGCGGCGACGCGAAGCTGGTGCCCTCCTGCAGCTATCCGCTGACCGGCGTCGAATGCGTCGACCGCGTCTATACCCCGGACGCGATCATCGCCGTGGGGCCGGAGGGTTCGCAGATTCTCGAGACCTACGGCCACGAGCCCGCGGAGCTCCTCGCTCGATTGAGCTGAGTCCGCACCGATTCCGTGCCTCGGCCGATTAGGGTCGAGGGCGGAACGGATCGGTGATCTCTTGGAACTCAGACATCTGCGCTACTACGTGGCCGTCGCGGAGGAATGCCACTTCGGTCGTGCCGCGCTGCGACTGCACATCGCTCAGCCGCCGCTGTCTCAGCAGATCAAACAGCTCGAGGAAGACCTCGGCGTCACCCTGCTGAACCGCTCGACCCGCAAGGTGGAACTCACCGACGCCGGTGAGCGCTATCTGGAACGGGCCCGCGAGATCCTGGCCGCCGTCGCCGCCGCGGGAGAAGAAGCGAGTCGAATCGCGATCGGCGAGATCGGTCGCGTCTCGATCGGCTTCACCGGCTCGGCCACCTATCACCTGCTGCCCGCCGTCGCACGGCATCTGAGCGCCGAGCTGCCCGACATCGACCTCGACCTCCACGGCGAGATGCTGACTCCGCAGCAGGCGGCCGCGCTGCATAGCGGCACCATCGACCTCGGTTTCCTCCGACCGCCCGTCAACGATCGACTGCTTCGCTACGAGGTGGTCGGCACCGAGGAGATGGTCGCGGTACTGCCGCATGCTCACCCGCTCGCCGAACGCGAGGCCATTGAGGTGGCCGATCTGGCGAAGGAAAGCTTCATCACCTACTCCGGCTTCAGTCGGTCGGTGGTGTTCGAGGTGGTCATCGACGCGTGTCAGCGCGCGGGCTTCACTCCGACGATCCGCCACGAGGTGGGGGAGACGGCCACCCTGGTGTCGTTCGTGGCCGCCGGTCAGGGCGTCGCGCTGGTTCCGAAATCGGTCCAGCACATGCAGATCACCGGCGCGGTCTACGTCCCGCTCAAAGGTGAGGTGCCGACTGTGGAACTGGCGATGGCGATGCGCGCCGAGCCGCCGTCGCCCCACTTGCAGCGGGTGTTGAACTCCCTCCGGACGGCTTTGCCGGATATCGATCCGCTCGTCCTGGGGTAAGACGTCGGACATCTTAATTGGGGTCTTTCTAATACTTCACTCGCCCCCAATCGTATGTGAGGCTCATCTCATCGCACGGAACTGAGTGCGACAGGCCACGCAAGTAGAGGAGATGGGATGACCCCGTTCATGCACCAGGTGCAGGAACTGCTCGACGGAGGGCCGACGTCGTCGCCGCAGACCCTGCCATCCGAATCGGTGACCGTGGCCCACGGTGCCGACGTGCAGGTGCTCATTCGCTCCCTCGCCGAACAACTGGTGAGCGAGGCGAACGCGATTCTGGTCGACACCGACCGCGGTGTCATCGCGCTGACCGACGAGACCGGACCGGGCGCCCTGGCGTTCACCCTCGATTACGCCGATCGCACGGCCCGCATCGAGACGGTCGTCACCGGTCACTCCGCGACCGCCCAGCTGGTGATCCGCGGAGTTCCGACCTCCCGCCGTCTAGCGGGCGAAGACGAGATGGCCGCCCTGGTCCTCGAACTCATCGCTGGCAACTAGCGGCCCGCCGACAGTCGCCGATCGGATTGCCCGGCACAGCCCGCCCGCGACACCGTCCGACAACACAGACCACCCGACACAGCCCAACCGACTAGGAGAAATCGATGCAGTTCGAGCTTCGCTACCAGACGATCGAACCCAAGCGGCAGACCTTCCAGAACATCATCGAGCGCTTCGGCAACGAGCCGGCGTCGCGCTACCAAGAGGCGACGCTCGACATCGAGCCGCGCGAGAACTTCCACTACCGTCCCACGTGGACTCCCGACCACGAGCTGTACGACGCGAACTACAGCGCCTTGAAGCTCACCGACCCGTACACCTTCGCCGACCCGCGGCAGTTCTACTACACCCCCTACGTCACCAACCGCGCCGCGCTGCACGACGAGTTCGGCAAGACGCTCGGCTACCTCGAGAGCCGCGAGCTGCTGGCCAAGCTGCCCGAGCCGTGGGCCAAGGTGCTGGCGGACGTCGTGGTTCCGCTGCGTCACTACGAGGCCGGCGCCCAGCTGGTCAGCGTCGCCGGGTCGCGGTTCGCGTACGGCACGTCGCTGTCGCAGTGCGCGAGCTTCGCAGCCTTCGACCGCATCGGCAACGCCCAGATGCTCTCGCGCATCGGCATCGCCGCGGGCGGCGGCACCGTCTCGGTGCTGAACGAGGCCAAGGATCAGTGGATGAACGCCGAGCACCTGCAGCCGATGCGTCGCCTGGTGGAAGAGATCATGATCGTCGACGACTGGGCCGAGGGCCTGCTGGCCATCGACGCCGTCGACAAGCTCCTGTACCCGGCCCTGTTCAGCGGCCTCGATGAGCGTGCCCTGCTCGGCGGTGCCGGCCCGTACAGCCTGGTTGCGCAGTACCTGACCACCTGGTTCGCCGACCAGCGCAAGTGGCTCGACGCTCTCATCAAGTCCTGGCGCGGCGACGCCGAGCACGGTGAGGCCAACGCCGCGGTCCTCGATCGCATCGACGCCGAGTGGGGCGCCCGCGCCGCAGAGGCGGTCGGCGCGCTCACCGTCGTTGTCGACGGTCTCGTCGGAGCGGAGGTGCCGGCATGACCGCCGCAACGCGCCCCGTGGGCATCGACATGCAGGAGTCCGACGACAACCGCGCGATCATCGCCGCCATCCGCGCCGACAACCCCGACGTGGAGATTCGTCGCCTCCCCGGCCTGGTGAAGCTGTCGGCTCCCGGCCAGATCGTCATCAATCGAGAGTCAGTGGAGGCCCACTTGGGTCGCGAGTGGGAGACCGGCGAGTTCCAGCTCGCGATCGTCACCTACACGGGCAACTTCGCCGAGTGGGACGACGACCAGATCGTCGTCGCCTGGGAACACTGACCGGAATTCACGAGGAGAACACTTCACATGACCACCGCTAAAGCCCCCAAGCGCCCGAAGAAGCTGCCCCTGAAGCAGCGCTACTCGCTGCTGACCCGCGATCTCGACTGGGAGCCGTCGTATGTCGACCGCGCCGACCTCTACCCGTACACCAGCTACGAGGGCATCAAGGTCCACGATTGGGACGGCTGGGAGGATCCCTTCCGCCTGACGGTCGACGCGTACTACAAGTACCAGGCCGAGAAAGACAAGCGTCTGTACGCGGTGCTCGACGGCTTCGCGCAGAGCCAGGGTCACCTGACGGTCTCGGACGCGTCGTACCTGAACGCCATCAAGCTGTTCATCCAGGGCGTCACGCCGCTGGAGTACCAGGCGCACCGGCACTTCGCGTACCTTGCGCGCTACCTGGAGGGCCCGGCCCCGCGCTTCGCGGCGCTCTGCCAGAGCGTCGACGAGCTGCGTCACTGCCAGACCCAGGTCCACACGATCAGCAACTACAACAAGTACTACTCGGGCTTCCACTCGTGGTCGCAGATGCACGACCGCGTCTGGTATCTGTCGGTGCCGAAGTCGCTGTTCGACGACGCGATGACCGCGGGCCCGTTCGAGTTCCTCATCTCGATCTCGTTCAGCTTCGAGTACCTGCTGACCAACCTGCTGTTCGTCCCGTTCATGTCGGGTGCGAGCTTCAACGGCGACATGCCGACGATGTCGTTCGGCTTCTCCGCGCAGTCGGACGAGAGCCGGCACATGACGCTCGGCCTGGAAGCGATCAAGTTCCTGCTGGAGCAGGACGAGGACAACGTGCCGATCATCCAGGAGTGGATCGACAAGTGGTTCTGGCGCGCATACCGGATGTCGGCACTGGTGGCCGGAATGATGGACTACATGCTCCCCAAGCCGGTCATGAGCTGGAAGGAAGCGTTCGAGCTGTACTTCGAGGAGCAGATGCTCGGCGGCCTGTTCCCGGACCTCGAGTTCTACGGCATCAAGCCGCCGCGGCACGTCAAGGACGCGATCGCCGAGAAGGACAAGCTGTCGCACGAGGTCTACAAGATCCTGCACAACTTCTCGTTCGCGGCGTCGTTCACCACCCAGGTGCCGACCCCGGACCACATGAAGTGGCTGTCGGAGCAGTACGGCGAGACCTTCGACAACCACTACGGCCCCAATTGGGAGAAGCACCGGAAGATCGAGGCCGAAGGCGGCCGCGTGTTCTTCCAGGGCCTGCCACAGCTGTGTCAGGTGTGCCAGGTGCCGATGGCGTTCACCGAGAACGACGACCCCACCAAGATCTCGTTCCGCCACAGCGAATACGAGGGCGAGACCTACCACACCTGCAGCAACGGCTGTCAGTGGATCTTTGAGCGCGAACCGGAGAAGTACGTGCAGGCGTGGCTCCCGGTGCACCAGATCTACCACGGCAACTGCGGTGGTCCGACCGTCCCCGAGGTCCTCGAGTGGTACGGCATCCAGGAGGGCGACAACGGCGAGTACAAGGGCTCGCCCGACCACCAGTCATGGCAGGAATGGCACAGCGATCAGAACCAGGAGGCGTGAGACATGACTGTCAAGGCTCTCTACGACTACCAGTACCCCGCGGCCGACCGCGCCGAGCTCTTCGGCGAGGACCAGTTGCTCTACGTCCACTGGCTCGGCAACCCGCTGTTCTGCTCGGCCGGCTGCTTCCGCGCCCCGCAGGCGATGCCGTTCAAGGATTTCGTCGCCGAGATCGTGAACCCGTGGGCCGCCACCGACCCGGACTTCGACCCGTCGTCGATTACCGGGTGGACGCTGTTCGACGACGCCTTCGATCCGGGCGACGGCTCGTCGTCGTTGAAGGATCTCGGCGTCGGCCACAAGGCGCTGCTGAAGTTCACCACGGCCTGATCGGAGATCTCGATGACCACTACTCACACGATCACGGTGGAACCGCTCGGCACCGAGCTGCAATGCCGTGAGGACCAGTCGATTCTGGACGCCTGCCTGCGCAACGGTGTCTGGCTGCCGCACGCCTGTACCCACGGGACCTGTGGAACATGCAAGGCGGAGGTGCTCGAGGGCGCCATCGACTACGGCGATGCGTCGCCGTACGCCCTCCTGGAGAGCGAACGGGACGAGGGCGCCGCGCTGATGTGCGTCGCCACGCCGCGTGAGGACGTGGTCATCGAGGGCGACGTGGAGATCGAGGAGGGGATCACCATGTATCCCGTCCGCGACTTCTCCGGGACCGTTGCGGTGCTCGACGAGATCGTGCCCGGCGTCCGTCGCCTGATCGTCGACCTCGACGAGCCGATGGACTTCAACGCCGGCCAGTACGTGCAGCTCAACCTGCCCGACGGCGACAACCGGCCGTACTCCATCGCCAATGCGCCGCACGAGAACAACCGCGTCGAGCTGCACATCAAGAAGACGGAGAACGGGGTCGCGACCTCCGGCTGGGTGTTCGACGGGCTGGCTGTCGGAGATGCGGTCACCCTGTCGGGGCCGTACGGCAAGTTCTACTTCCGGCCCGGCCGCGATAAGCCGCTGCTGCTGCTCGGCAGTGGTACCGGACTGGCTCCGCTGGTCTCGATCCTCAAGACGGTCATGGCGATCGAAGACGAGGAAGGGGAGTGGGAGCACGAGGTGGTGATGTACCACGGCGTCGCCATGGAAGAAGGTCTCTACGACCGCGAGTGGTTCCAGCAGATCGCCGACGAACGCGACTGGTTCACCTATCGGCCCGCCGTCTCCCGGGAGGAGTGCGAGGGCAGGCAGGGTCGCGTCCCCGCCCTGCTCACCGAGGACTTCCCGCGCGCCGGCGGCAACGTCGCCTACATCTGCGGCAACCCCGCGATGGTCGAAGACACGATGCGCGCCCTGATGAAGGCCCGCCTCTTCCCCCGCGACATCTACCGCGAGGACTTCTTCGACGCCGCCGACCGCGCCAGCGGCGCCCACGTCGTCCGGAGCCCGCTGATCAAGCGGTAGTCGTATCCGCGTA
>NZ_JAAYXO010000022.1 GCF_012515855.1 Gordonia sp. (in: high G+C Gram-positive bacteria) | reverse complement strand
GCGACGACGACGAAGACGCCGACATCGTCAGCTGGTTCGCGATTCGCGACAACTTCCTGGCCGTCGGATACCGGGAGGCGCGAGCCGGCGAGGGCGGACTGGGCGTCTGGCGCGATGCGACCACCGCGCGACCCGAGCCGTCACACGGCGACGACCCGGTGCGGGTGGACCGCGTGTGGTTGCCGACCGGCCTGCTGCGGACCGGGTTTCCGCTCATGTTGCGCGTTCGCGTGGACGACGTGGAGCACCAGGTGGTCGGAACCATCACGTCGGTGGGCCTGTACCAGTCGGTGCGGTCGATTCCGGGTGTCCGCGGCAAGGTGGCCGACGTGCTCCGCGGCGTCGCCCAGGCCGACGACTCGTATGCGGGCCTGGCCGCGCTGGAGCTGATGCAGACGTATCCGCTGGTCGAGCTGATGGCCACCGACAGCGACGACCTCGCGCGCCGCACCGCGGAGCTCCTCGAAGCGCAGACCACGCGCGACCCGCGGTTCTACACGCGATGGGTGCGCGAGGGCGGCCTCGCCAGCATTCTGGTCTTCATGCCGCGCGAGTTGTACTCCTCGGATGTTCGTGCCCGGATCGTCGCGCTGCTCGAGACCGAGTTGCACGGCACTCACACGGAGTTCCTCACCCGACTGTCGCACTCGCCGTTGGCACAGCTGCAAGTGGTGATGCGGACCGACGCCGATGTGTCGGCGAGCATCGGGGGATCGCTCCGTGCCCGTCTGGTCGACGAGGCCCGCAGCTGGGCCGATCGAGTGCGTGCCGTCGACGCCCTGGACTCCGATGCGGCCCGGCTGCTGGCCGGAGTCAGCGAGCGCTACCGCGACGAGCGCGATCCCGTCGACGCAGCCGTCGACCTGCCGATCGCTGCGGGGCTGGCGGCAGGCGCCCTGCACGTGCGGCTCGACCGGACCGAGCCGGACGCGTGGCGATTCGTGCTGTACCTGGCCCACCGCACCGCGGCGCTCACCGAACTGCTGCCGATGCTGCAGAGTCTGGGACTGACCGTGATCGACGAGCATCCGCACGTCATCGATCGCACCGACGGCGGCACGGTGAGTGTCTACGACTTCACCGTGCATCCCGCGCCGCACGTCGAGGTGGACCCCGAACCTGCGCTGGAATCGCGGGTGGCCGCGGCCTTCGCGGACATGTGGACCGGTGCAACCGAGGTCGACGGCCTCAACGAGCTGGTCCTGCGCGCCGGACTGACCTCGCGATCGGTGGCCGTCGTGCGGACGTACGCACGCTATCTGGGACAGTGCGGCGTCGGCTTCACCCTGGCGCACATGGCCGAGGTGCTCGGCGATCATCGGGCGGTGACGCGGAGCCTGGTGGAGTTGTTCGAGGCGAGTTTCGATCCCGACCACAGCTCACCGGAACGCCGGCGGCGAGCCGAGGAGGGCTTGCGCGCCCATATCGCCGAGATCTTGAGCCTGGACGCCGACCGCGTGGTGTCGGCCCTGGCAACGGTGGTGGGCGCCACCCTGCGGACCAACTTCTACATCGACGACGAGCGACCCGGGATCCGCCGGACCATCGCCGTCAAGCTCGACACCGGGGCGATTCCGCAGGCGCCGCTGCCGCGGCCCGAGTACGAGATCTACGTCTACTCACCGCAGGTGGAGGGCGTGCACCTGCGGTTCGGCGCCGTCTCGCGCGGTGGCCTGCGGTGGTCGGACCGACGCGAGGACTTCCGCACCGAGATCCTCGGCCTGGTGAAAGCACAGGCGGTCAAGAACGCGGTGATCGTGCCGGTCGGAGCCAAGGGCGGCTTCGTAGTCCGCAACCCGGTGGCGTCGACGGGCGACCCGTCGGCGGACCAACAGGCCTTCCGCGACGAGGGCCTGGCCTGCTATCGGGCGTTCATCGGCGCGCTGCTTCAAGTCACGGACAATCTCGACCCCGCGACCGGAGCCGTGCTGCCGCCTGCGCGTGTGGTGCGTCGGGACGGCGACGACCCCTACCTGGTGGTGGCCGCGGACAAGGGGACTGCGGCATTCTCGGACACCGCGAACGCCGTGGCCGATCAGTACGGCTTCTGGCTGTCGGACGCCTTCGCCTCGGGTGGTTCGGTCGGCTACGACCACAAGGCGATGGGCATCACGGCCCGCGGTGCGTGGGAGTCGGTGAAGCGGCACTTCTGGGAGATGGGCGTCGACACCCAGGCACAGGACTTCACGGCCGTCGGCATCGGCGACATGAGCGGCGACGTCTTCGGCAACGGCATGCTGCTCTCGAGACACACCCGCCTGGTCGCCGCCTTCGACCACCGGCACATCTTCGTCGACCCCGACCCGGACGCAGCGGCGTCGTACGCGGAACGGGCGCGGCTGTTCGCGCTGCCGCGCTCCACCTGGGACGACTACGACCGCGGTCTCATCGCTCCCGGCGGCGGCGTCTGGTCGCGCCAGCAGAAGTCGATCGAGGTCAGTCCGCAGATGCGCAGTGCGCTGGGGCTGGGCGACGACGTCACCGTCCTTTCGCCGCCCGATCTGATCCGGGCGGTTCTGCTGGCGCCGGTCGACCTGCTGTTCAACGGCGGCGTCGGAACGTACGTGAAGGCGTCGGACGAGGCGAACTCCGACGTCGGCGACAAAGCCAACGACGCGATCCGCGTCGACGGAGCCCAGCTGCGGGTCAAGGTGGTCGGCGAAGGCGGCAATCTCGGCGTCACCGAACACGGACGGATCGAGGCCGATCTCTCCGGCGTCCGCATCAACAGCGACGCGCTCGACAACTCCGCGGGCGTCGACTGCTCCGACCACGAGGTCAACATCAAGGTGCTGCTCGGGGCCCAGATCTCCGCAGGCACGCTCGATCCGGACGACCGCAACGAACTGCTGCTGTCGATGACCGACGATGTGGCCGAGCTGGTGCTGGCCGACAACATCGACCAGAACGCCGAGCTGGGACTGGCGCGCGGTACGGCAGACAGCGACACCGACCTCCACAGCCGGGTGCTCGCGTACCTGGCCGACGCCGGAGTCAACCTCGAACTCGAAGCCCTGCCCACCGCCCGCGGGCTGCTGCGCAGGCGCCGCGGCGACCTCGCCCGCGGACTCACCAGCCCCGAACTGGCGACCATGATGGCGCACATCAAGCTCGACGCGAAGGCACGCCTGCTGCAGTCGACGCTTCCCGACAACGACATGTTCGCAGGCCTGGCGTCCTCGTACTTTCCGGCGCCGCTGCGCGAGAAGTACGACGAGGGCGTCCGTACACATCGGCTCAAGCGTGAGATCGTCACGACGGTGCTGGTGAACCGAATCGTCGCCGACGGTGGAATGACGCATCTGTACACGCTCGCCGAGACCTCGGGAACCGACGTCGACGACGCCATGCGCGCGTCCGTGGTCGCGATGCGGGTCTTCGGCATCGGTGCCCTGCTCGGCGAACTTCGGGGCGACAAGATCGCCGCCGCCACCGTCGACGACGCGACCCTCCGGGTGCGCGGGCTGCTCGCGGCGGGCGCGCGGTGGTTCCTGGCTCACCGTCCGCAGCCGCTCGCGCTGGGCGCTGAGACCACCCGGTATCAAGCAGTCGCGGAGCTCGGCGGACGGCTCGACGAATGGCTCGTCGGCACGGCGGCGGAGGCCGTGGAACGCCGCCGCGCGGCGCTCGCAGATGCAGGCGTGCGGCCTGCGCTCGCCCGGGCCGTCGCGGTGAGTCCGTACCGTCTGCAGCTGCTGGACGTCCTCGACATCGCCGAGATCGCCGACCGCGAGCCCGAAGAGGTGGGCGAGCTGCTGTTCGCCGTGGTCGACCGGTTCGGCATCGACGGACTCGAATCGCAGATCGCCGCACTGGAACAGGGCGACCGGTGGACGCTCCTGGCGAGGCTGTCGCTGCGGGACGAACTCCACGCGGTTCTGCGGGTGCTGACACGGTCCATCCTCACGATGTCCGAGCCGGAGGAGCCGGTGAAGCAGAAGATCGACGACTGGGCGCAGGCGCGGTCGGCGATGATCGGGCGTGCGGAGTCGACCCTCGAGGAACTGGCTGCGGCCGGCCGGTGGGATCTGGCGACCCTGTCGGTGGCCGTCCGGTCACTCCGCGGTCTCGTGGGCTGACGGCGGTCTCGTGGGGCCGGCGGTCAGCGCCTGGGAGGTTCGGCAGACGGTGAGCTAGTGTCACGGCATGGCAGATCCGGAAAACACCACAGCACAGGAGAACCCGGCAGAGCGGCGGCTGTTCGCCGATGACGGACAGCAGACCGACCGCGGGTACGAGGTCTCGGTACCCGTGCGGTGGTCGGACATGGACGTGTTCCAACACATCAACCATGCGCGGATGGTGACGCTTCTAGAAGAGGCACGCATCCCCTGGCTGTTCTACGACGACAAACCGACCGCGCTGATGCGCAAGGGCTGCCTGGTGGCCGATCTGCATGTGAAGTACCAGGGGCAGATTCGGCACGACGAGTCACCGATTCGCGTGACGATGTTCGTCGAGAAGCTGCGGGCCGTCGACTTCACCGTCGGCTACGAGGTGCGCCCGTACGGCGCGGAGGCCGACGCCAAGCCCGCCGTGGTCGCCAGCACCCAGTTGGTCTCGTTCGACATCGACACCCAGCGTCCCCGACGCATGACGCCCGAGGAGCGCGACTATCTCAAGAGCTTCGTGCGGGAGCCGGTGACCAAGTGAGCATCGACGCGGTGGACCGCGCACTGATTCCGCACGGACCGTCCGACCGCACCGATCTCACCGCCTTCCTGGAACGAGCGAAGCGTGTCGACGACTCGGGTGTGCTGCGCGCACAGCAGCGTCCCGACGGGCGCGTGGGCCTGTGGATCCGCACCGGCTTCGACATCCTCGCCACCCGGTCGGTGTTCGGCACGGTGAGCCCCACCGACGTGATCTGCGACATCGCCGCGATGTCGAGTTCGGTCGGCGGCGACGGTCCGGTGGCGGTCGGCTTCGCGCTGCCCGGCGCCTGGCAGGGCGCGCTGCCCCCCGCCGACGGCTTCGAACACCTCGACGACGTCCCCGCGCGTGAACTGATCGCCTTGTCGCGCAAGGGCGTCGACGTCGCGCGCACCGAGTCGGGTGCTCTCGGCCCGGCGTCGTCGCTGCTCGATCAGCCGGTCCTCGAAGTGACTGGACATCGCGCCGACGCCGGCCCGACAGCCGAGGTGGCCAAGGTGTCAGAGGTGGCGAAGGTGTCGATGCGCGCCGTCTTCGCGCTCACCGCCATGGGATTCGTCCGCGACGCCGCCGGCCACGAGGTCACCGAGGACTCGCCGCTGGACCGCATCGCGGCCGACGAGCCCGTGCGGGTGCGGATCTCCTCGAGCTGGGTCCGGGTGGACGCCCGCTTCGGCTCGGTGTACCAGCGGCGGTCGGTGCTGAACCTCGGCGTGCTCTGACCGGCCGGGCCCAGACCGAGCAGGCCCAGAACAGCGCGCCTAGATCAGCCAGGCGGTGGCGCCCGGGACCAGCAGGCCGGCCTCGAGCGGGGTGCTGACCAACAGGATCTGGCCCGGAGGCAGAGGCACCGGGAACGGCGATGCATTGAGGGCGCAGATCAGGCCGCCGGCGCGGCGGAAGGCCAGGCAGCCGTCGGGCGCGCCGTACCACTCGACGGTGTCGCCGGAGAACTCCAGGCGCGCGTAGCGCAGTTCGATCGCCTGGCGGTACAGCGACAGCGTCGAATAGATGTCCTCGAGCTGAGCCTCGACGGTCAGCGCGGCCCACTCGGCGGGCAGCGGCAGCCACGGCGCGTCCGAGGTGGTGAATCCGAACGGCGGTTCGGCGCCCTCCCACGGCAGGGGGACCCGGCAGCCGTCGCGGCCGCGGTCGGTGTGGCCGGAGTTCTCCCAGACCGGGTCGACGAGCGCTTCGTCAGGGAGGTCGACGTCCGGCAGCCCGAGTTCGGCACCGTTGTAGATGAAGACCGTTCCGGGAAGGGCGAGCTCGAACATGATCATCGCGCGCGCCCGATTGGTGCCGATCGCCAAGAGCCGCTCGCTGGAGAGTCCTTCGGCTTCGGCGCCGGTCGGCGTGTAGCGAGTCACCTCGCGGGACACGTCGTGGTTCGACAGCGTCCACGTGGGCGTGGCGCCGACCGATGCCGTGGCCTGCAGCGACGAGTCGACCGCGGCGCGGATCTCGTCGGCGTCGAAGGTCGCGGTGGCGAGCTGGAAGTTGAATCCGAGGTGCAGCTCGTCGGGACGCACGTACTTGGCGAAGGCCTCGGGCGAGCTGACCCACACCTCGCCGACGTTGAACGTGCCGGGGTACTCGTCCATCACCCGACGGATGGCGCGGTGGATCTCGTGGACGCCGTCGCGGTTGAACCGCGGATCGTCGTCGGTGTGTCGTAGCACTTCGGCGGGGTGCTCGAGGTCGGGGAGGCCCGCGGGCTTCGCCATGCCGTGCGAGACGTCGATGCGGAAGCCGTCGAGCCCACGGTCGAGCCAGAACCGCATGGTGGTCTCCAGGTCAGCCAGAATCTCCGGGTTCTCCCAGTTGAGGTCGGGCTGCTGGGGGGCGAACAGATGCAGGTACCACTGGCCGGGCTCACCGTCGGCTTCGGTGATGCGGGTCCACGCCGGGCCGCCGAAGACGCTGGTCCAGTTGTTCGGGGGCTCCTCGCCGTTATCACCGCGGCCATCGGCGAAGATGTACCGCTCGCGTTCCGAGCTGCCGGGCGCTGTGCCCAGGGCCGCGGAGAACCACGGGTGCTGGTCGCTGGTGTGGTTGGGGACCAGGTCCATCGTCACCCGGATGTCGCGGTCGTGGGCTTGACGAATCAGTTCGTCGAAGGTCTCGAGATCGCCGAACAGCGGGTCGATCGCGCGAGGGTCGGAGACGTCGTATCCGTGGTCGGCCATCGGGGAGCGGGTGATCGGAGACATCCAGATCGCGTCGACGCCGAGCAGTTCCAGGTAGCCGAGTTTGTCGATCAAGCCTTCGAGATCGCCGACACCATCGCCCGAGAGGTCGGAGAACGATCGGGGGTACACCTGGTACACCACCGCAGACTGCCACCACTGCGCGTCGGCTCCGGGGACATTCGCCATGCTCTGCTCACTCACCGTCTTCTCTTCCTCACCGTCAAATGTCTTGCAGTCATCTCTACCCGAGCGACCGGCTCAGTACGGGCTGTTGACCAGCGACTGCGCCGCCATGTTCATGTAGTTCATCAGGGTGGTGCGATGTTCGGCGTCGAGAACGTCTGCCTCGATCGAGTCGATTGCGATGGTCATGCAGCGCAACCAGGCATCGCGTTCGATCGGCCCGATGGTGTACGGAACGTGTCGCATTCGCAGTCGCGGATGGCCACGCTCGTCATTGTAGGTGTGCGGCCCGCCCCAGTACTGCTCAAGAAACATTCGGAGACGGCGCTCGGCCGGACCGAGATCTTCTTCCGGATACATCGGCTTCAGGATCTCGTCGCGTGCCACCTCTTGGTAGAAGCGTTCGGTGATTCGACGGAAGGTCTCGTGCCCGCCGACTTCCTCGTAGTACGTGCTCACATGCATCATTGTCCACTATGCCCGCCACCACCTGAGCAGGGCCGCTGGCGACATCTACTACTTCGTGTAGGCCCGATGGGGACAGCGAGGGGGGCAGTGCGATAAATTGATCGGCAGATGATCTGCACCGGGCAGGTCTTTTGCGCTTAGTCACGAGCGCTAGTCGAAAGGGTGGGGTGTGGACCAGCTTCTTGTCCCCGTCGGAATGACCGTTGTGGTGCTCTGCTTGCTGGCAGTGGCGCTGTGCATCGTTTCGATGGCGTTCTCGTTTGGTTTGAAGCGGCCGAAGATCGCCGAGTACACGCTCGACCAGCGTTGGGAGAACGGTCCCACTCTGTTCAGCGCGACCGAGATCCAGCCGATGGCGCTGAGCCGGCACTTTGAGCCGGGCGATACCGAGGGAGGCTCCGCAAGTGGCAAGTGGTGACGTGACACAGAAGACCAACTCGGTCGTTCCCGCCGGCGCCCTACCGATGGGCACCGTGGTGACCAGCAGCGGTCGCATCTCCGCTGCGCTGTACCCGGGCGACGACTTCGGCACGCCGCCGTTCAGCCGCGAAGAGCTCGTGTTGCTCGACGACACGCTCAGCGAGGCTAGCGAGGTCGCGTCGGTCCGCTTCTCGGTGTACATCGGCGACCTCGGCTCGGACGTCGTCGCCGGCGCGCGCGAGATCCTGGCGCAGGCCCCGGAGCCCGCACACGGTGCGCTGATCGCCGTGTCGCCCAACAGTAAGGACGTGGCGGTCGTCTCTGGCGCGCTGGTCGCTGGTCGCGTGAACGACCGCGTCGCCGAGCTCGGCGTCTCCGCCGCGCTGGCGTCGTTCAAGCAGGGCAACCTGATCGACGGCCTGGTGGCCGCGCTGCGCGTGATGGCTACCGCGGTAGACCGTCCGTGAGCTGCTGAACCAACCGGATTTCCGTAATAGCAACGCAGGCCCCGCCGAATGGCGGGGCCTGCGTTGCTTGCTCTTTCGCTACCGACCGCCATCGAGGACCCGTGCCCGCAGGGCACGAGCCACGGAGTCGCGACCTTCGGCCACCAGGCGTGCGAGGGCCGCGGGGCGGTCGCCCGCCAGGAAGGCGTCGGCCTCGGCGAGGGCGGATTCGCTGACGTCCCAGGCCGGGTACAGGCCGATCACCACGGTCTGCGCCACTTCGCTGGTACGACGTTCCCAGAGGTCGGCCACCTCGTCGAAGTAACGGCGCGTGTACGGGGCCATCAGCTCGGACTGCCCCGGACGCGCGAGACCCTCGACGATCGAACGGACCGTCACGTTCGCGATGGCGTCGTCGTTGAATGCCTTGTCCCAGGCCTCGGCCTTGGCTGCGGCGGTCGGACGGGCGGCGCGGGCGGCTGCAGCGTGCCGTGCGCCCGCCGCGGTGTTGTCCGCTGCGGCCTCGGCGGCGATCACGTCGACATCGATCGTCCCGTGCGCGGCGAGGGCCTTCACCAGCTTCCAGCGGAGCTCGTGATCCACCACGAGTCCGGCCAAACCGTGCTCTGCCGGGTCGGTGCCATCGAGGAACGCCCGCAGGAGGTCCTGCTGGGCGTCGGCGGTGACGCCCGCGAGGAGCGCACTGACGAACGCGAGCTGATGGTCGGAGCCGTTCGCTGCCGAACGAGCCAGTTCGAGCAAGCGGGCGGCGAACGCGCCGCGTCCGGTCTCGGCAGCCCACACCGGATCCGCGTACGACTCGAGGGCGGAGGCAGCCTGCAGTAACACCCGCTGCACCACGCCTACCTCGGTCTCCGCGCCGATTCCGGCGCTGACGAGTGCGATGAAGTCCTGCGCCGTCATCTCTGCCTGACGTGTCATCTCCCAGGCCGCCGACCACACCAGGGTGCGCGGCATCGGGTCGACGATGTCGGCGATGCGCGACGTCGCGGTCGCCAGCGACTCCGGATCCAGGCGGATCGAGGCGTAGGTGAGGTCGTCGTCGTTGAGCAAGACCAGGTCACCGCGATCGGCGCCGATCAGTGCGGGCACCTCGGTGCGCTCACCCTCGACATCGAGTTCGATGACGTTGCTGCGGACGAGTTCTCCGTCCGCGTCGGTGTAGATGCCGATCTTCATGCGGTGCGCGCGGGTCTCTCCCGCACCGGGCACGGCGCCTTCCTGCAGCACGGCGAACGAGGTGAACCGGCCCTGATCGTCGACGGCGAACTCGGCGCGCATCACGTTGATGCCGGTGGTCTTGAGCCATTGGGCGCCCCAATCCGACAGATCGCGGCCGGATGCGCGTTCCAACGAACCGAGCAGATCGGCGAAGGTGGCGTTGCCGAAGCGATGCTCGGCGAAGTACTCGCGCAGTCCGGTCAGGAACGGATCCAAGCCGACGTACGCGACCAACTGCTTCAACACCGACGCACCCTTCGCGTACGTGATGCCGTCGAAGTTGACCTCCACCGCAGCGATGTCCGGGATGTCGGCGGCGATGGGATGGGTCGACGGCAACTGGTCCTGGCGGTACGCCCACGACTTCTCGACGTTGGCAAAGGTGGTCCAGGCATTGGTGTACTCGGTCGCCTCCACCTGCGAGAGCACCGAGGCGAAGGTCGCGAACGACTCATTGAGCCAGAGATCGTCCCACCACTGCATGGTCACCAGGTCGCCGAACCACATGTGCGCCATCTCGTGGAGGATGGTCTCGGCGCGGCGCTCGTACAGGTAGCGCGTGACGCGCGACCGGAACACGTAGTCCTCGAGGAAGGTCACCGCTCCGGCGTTCTCCATCGCACCGGCGTTGAACTCGGGGACGAACAGTTGGTCGTACTTGCCGAATGCGTAGGGCACACCGAAGGTGCGGTGGTAGAAGGCGAAGCCCTGCTTGGTCTCGGTGAACAGCCGGTCGGCGTCCATGAACTCGGCCAGCGACGCGCGGCAGAACAGGCCCAGCGGAATGGTGCCGTGCTCATCGGTGTACTCGTCTCTCCAGACGGCGTACGGGCCGGCGATCAGGGCGACGAGGTAAGTGCTCATGACCTCGGTGGTGACGAAGCGATGCACCGCGTTGCCGTGCGCGTCGGTCGCGGGCTCCTCCTGGTGCGCACCGTTCGAGATGACCTGCCAGTCGGCGGGTGCGACCACCGAGACGGTGGAGGTGGCTTTCAGATCCGGCTGGTCGAAGCAGGCGAACATGCGCTTGGCGTCGGCGGTCTCGAACTGCGAGTAGAGGTACACGCTGCCGTCGGCGGGGTCGGCGAAGCGATGCAGCCCTTCGCCGGTGTTCGAGTACGCGCATTCGGCGACCACCTCGAGGGTGTTCTCGGCGGCGAGGTCGGGGAGGGTCAGGCCGACGGACTCGTCGAAGTTCGAGACGTCGAGGGCTCGGCCGTTGAGCGTGGCCGACACCAGCGTCGGGGCCACCAGATCGATGAACGTGCTCGTACCGGGGGTCGCGGCGAAGGTCACGACGGTGGTGGACGAGAAACGTTCCACGCCGGGCGCGCCCGCGCCGTCGGTCAGGTCGAGGTGGATCCGGTAGTTCTCGACAGAGAGGATGGCGGCGCGCTCCCGCGCCTGGTCGCGTGTCAGATTCGGTGCACTCACCCTTCCGACTGTAGTGCCGCGACCCGGACTGCCGCGACGCGGAACTCGTCCGGGGACGACCGGTGGTTCAATGGGATTCATGGCTGACAACACTTCTGAGAACGCCGCACCCCAGACCTCCGGCGCCATCGATCGCGTCGACTTCTGGTTCGACCCGCTGTGCCCGTGGTGCTGGATCACCTCGCGGTGGATTCTGGAGGCGGAGAAGGTCCGGACCATCGATGTGAACTTCCACATCATGAGCCTGGCCGTGCTCAACGAGAACAAGGATGTCTCGGACGACTACCGTGCAATACTCGCCACCGCATGGACTCCGGTCCGGGTACTCGCCGCGGCCGCGGCGCGACACGGCGACGAGGTGCTCTCGCGGCTGTACACCGAGCTCGGCACCCGGTTCCACAACGAGGGCGACCGCGACTTCGCCACGGTGATCCCGGCCGCGCTCGCGGCTGCCGGTCTGGAAGCCGACCTGTTCGACGCCGCGGAATCGACCGAGTTCGACGGCGCGATCCGGGTGAGCCACCATGCGGGCATGGACAAGGTCGGCGACGACGTCGGCACGCCGACCATCCACGTCAACGGCACGGCGTTCTTCGGTCCGGTGCTCTCGCGCATCCCACGCGGCGAGGATGCGGGGCGGGTGTGGGACGGCACCGTCGCCCTGGCGTCGTACCCGCACTTCTTCGAGCTGAAGCGCTCACGCACCGAAGACCCCGCGTTCGACTGACGGCGTCGCGCTCAATAGAGCCGAGTCTGCTCCAACTTGTTGGGGAGACTGCCGGGCGGCAAGTCCGTCGGTGCCGGCGGGGCGACAACGGGAATCACGTTGCCGCTGCCGGCACCGCGGACAAAGTTTCTGGGACGCAACAGGATCGAGCCGGCTCGGGTGCGGTCTCGGAGGGCCGCCGCGCGCCAGGTGAGGACGGGGTGCGACGACAGGGCGTTCGCCGCCGTGACGAAGAAGCCCTTCTCATGTGTCGCGCGGTCGGCGAACTGATCGAAGTCCACGGCGCTGAGCAGATACTTGCCTCCGGCCAGCGTGCCGATCGCGGCGTGCGCGCCGTCGGGGCGACTGTAATAGCCGTAGTTGTCGGCGGTGTACTCCTGAGCGCGGGAGAGCAGGGAGCCGAGCAACGGAACGCCCATGATCACGGTGCTGGCCAACTGCCGCCAGTACGAGACGTGACCGGCGGCGATGTGACCCACCTCGTGGGCGATCACGAACTCCAACGCCTCGGGGCTGCGTGCCCGACCGCCGACCTCGAACAGGTCGGAGTAGATCACCACATAGCGGCGGAAGCCGTGGCCGGAGGCGAAGGCGTTGATGGCGCCGTTACCGTTGATGACGTAGCCGTCCGGTACGTACTCCATGCCGTTGCGCGCCGCCGACTCCACGAGCATGCGGTAGCCCTCGGGGAACTGCGTCGGCGTCAGCGCGATCGCGTTGACCCGCATGTTCGCGTAGTTGAGGCCGCGGCCGACGAACACCAGCAGCGGGAGCGCGAGCGGTACCAGGAGCCAGTCGGAGACGCCCGCCACGGCGACGAGCAGGATGACCGCCACGTACGCGGCCATGGCCATGAGGACGCCGACGATGAGTACCGGAATCTCCCAGGGGTGACGTCGGGGCGGACCCGCATAGAGGGCGGGCGGACGCCAGACTGAGCCGGGGCCGGGCACGTCGACGGGCGGCTCGATGATTCGCGGATCATCGATGCCGGGAACTGACGGAATTGGACCGTGGGTATCCACGTCCACCAATCTACTGGTGCGCCATTACACTGACCTCATGCGCATTTATCTCGGTGCCGACCATGCGGGCTTCGAACTCAAGAACCAGATCGCCGAACACCTCACTGCGGGCGGCCACGACGTCGTCGACTGCGGTGCACACGAATACGACGCGCTCGACGACTACCCGGCCTTCTGCGTCGCGGCCGCACAGCGAACCGTCGCCGATCCCGGCAGCCTCGGAATCGTGCTCGGCGGCAGCGGCAATGGCGAGCAGATCGCCGCCAACAAGGTTCCGGGTGCGCGCTGCGCCCTCGCGTGGAGCGTCGAGACCGCGCAGCTCGCGCGTCAGCACAACAACGCTCAGCTGATCGGCATCGGCGGCCGCATGCACTCGAAGGAGGAGGCGCTCGCCATCGTCGACGCCTTCCTCGCCACCGCATGGTCGGAGGAGCCGCGTCACCAGCGTCGGATCGACATCCTCGCCGATTACGAGCGCACCGGCGAGGCTCCCGCACTGCCCGACGCACAGTAGCCCGCCGTGCCCGAAGGGCATGCGCTGCACCGGCTCGCTCGGCGACAGCAGCGGCTTCTCGGTGGGCAGCGCCTCAACGTCTCCAGTCCTCAGGGCCGCTTCGCACACGAAGCGGCCCTGCTCGACGGCATGGTGTTCCGCAGTGCCGAGGCCTGGGGAAAGCACCTGATCCATCGCTGGGACGACGGTCGTCGCGGCAAGGCGGCGACACGACGCCTCGTCCACATCCACCTCGGTATCTACGGGACCTTTCGCGAAGAGGCACTGCCGATGCCCGCGCCGACCGGACAGGTACGGATGCGCCTGGTCGGCGACGATCTGGGCATCGACCTGCGCGGACCCAACGCCTGCGAGATCTACACTCCCGACGACCTCGAGGCGCTCGTCGCCCGGCTGGGGCCGGACCCGCTCCGCGCGGACGCCGATCCGGAGATCGCCTGGCGGGCCGTCCATCGCTCCAAACGGGCCATCGGATCGCTGCTCATGGATCAGAAGGTCATCGCGGGAATCGGAAACATCTACCGCGCCGAAGTCCTCTTCCGCGCGGGCGTCGACCCGCATCGGCCCGGCACCACCATCACCCGGGAAGAGTTCGACGAGATGTGGAACGACCTCCTGCACCTGATGCCGATCGGCGTGCGACGCGGCCACATCCACGTCGTCCGACCGGAAGACGACCACGGGGCACCCGCTTACTCGTCGGATCGGCCGCGCACCTACGTCTACCGTCGAACCGGCGAGCCGTGCCGACTGTGCGGGACACCGATCGCGTGGAGCGAGATGGAGGGGCGCAACCTGTTCTGGTGCCCCGCCTGCCAGTCGTAGCGGGCTCTTCGAGAACGTTCAGACTCGCCTGCCGGTGCTCCCAGCATCGGCGCGCATGCTCGATGACATGACACAGACGAGCGAGCGGTTCAGAATTCTTGCAGTCGGCGGAACGGGGGAGTCGTTCGACGGCGACACGCGGACCGCGGTCACGGGCATGCTGAGCGCGGTCACCGACCGCCTCGATGATCGGTTCGACGCGAGGTGGGTCGGCTATCCGGCCAGCTACGGTCCGGCGCCGATGCACAACGGAATCAGCTACGTCGAGAGTCTGTCGGCGGGAGTTCGGCGACTCAGCGAGGCGATCGGTGCGTCCGACCGTCCGGTGATGATCATCGGTTACTCGCAGGGCGCGGCGGTCGTCCGAACGCTGCTGGCGCATCCCGCGATGTTTCGTCTGCTGCCCAAGATCGCGGCCGTCGGGTTCGTCGCCGACCCCAACCAACCGCGCGGCGTGGTCGACGGGTGCGCGGGCTGGGGCGTGGCGGGAGAGGGCGGCGACCTGCCCGAAGGCCTGCCCGCCTACTGGGTCGGAGCGCCGACCGACATGATCTGCAACGCCAGCGACGACTCGCTGATCCGCGATATCGCCGATCTCACCGACTCACTGTCGCTGACCAGGGTTCGTCGCTGGACCACGCACGCCGCCGCCCGCGTGATGAGTCGGCGGATGCAGAACGCCGACGCGACGCGAATCTCACCCGCGCAGTGGCGACGGGACGTCGCACGCGTCCGCACGGCCGTCCGTGAGGTCCGCGGCTATCTGCCCTCGCGGATCTCGGTGGGACGCTGGATTCTGCGCAACCCGCTCGGAGGCAGCCATGTCTCCTACGCCACCGAACCCTATCGCCGTGCGCCGCTGACCGACCCCACCGTCACCGGATGCGAGACGCTCGCGCACTGGCTGCAACTGCAGGCGACGATGGGCGGCCGGGCCGCGTCGACCCGGTACTGAGTCGGCCCGGTAACTGACTAGCCTGCGGATGCAAACAGAGCCGGGCCCTCCGATTTCTCGGAGGGCCCGGCTCTGTTGAAAGCTGCGGTCAGGCTGCTTCGACTAGTTGCCGTCGAAGGCCGGGCCGATGGTGCCGCGCACGACGATCGGCGTGCCGGTGCCGATGTTGTCGTACACCCACTTGCCGTTCTCGGTGCTGACGTTCAGGCAGCCGTGGCTGGCGTTCGAGACGCCCTGCTGAGCGACCGACCACGGAGCGGCGTGGATGAAGATGCCGCTGTTCGACATACGCGTCGCGTACTCGACGTAGGTGCGGTAGCCCTCGGGGGAGTCGATCGGGACACCGTACGTGGAGCTGTCCATGTACATGTCACGGTACTTCTCCATGGTGTGGTACACACCGTTCGGAGTGGGGTGCTTGTCAGTGCCCATCGACAGCGGCATCTGCTTCACGAACTTGTGGTCCTTCCACCAGTAGACCTGGTGGTCACCGTCGACGGCGAGGGCGACCCAGCCGGTCGGGGACTTGACCTTCGGCTCGGCCGGGATGCCGGGTGCCTCAGGCGTCGTGCTCTTCGGCTGCGGCTTCTCCTTGGGCTTCGGCTGCGGAGCCTTAGGGGCGCCGGGAAGCTCCGGGAGTTCGGGGAGCTGGACGGGCGGCAGGCCCGGGACAACCGTCACGGGCTGTGCGTTCGCGATCGCCGGGACCCCCATGGCCAGCGCTGCTGCGCTGGTCGCCACAGCAATGACTCGAGCCAGTCGGATGGTCCGGCGGCCCGAAGACTTGGTGGAAAACACGTAGTCTCTACCTTCGTTTCGTGGTCAGGATGCAGCGCCACCCCCGGGCGCTCTACACGTATCGTTACACAACCGTTAGGCCACCGCCAACAGTTTCCTTCTGTCTAAACGCTGCGTGAGAGACGAAATGCCTGGTCAGATCGGTGACGACGTTCACACGCGAATTCCGTTAGGGTTGTCCCGACATGAGCATTGACCTGGAGTTTCATTCAATCGTCGAAGGCGATTCGGAGTTGACAACCACGGTGTGGCGCGTCGGACCCGGGCGACGTGCGATCTCTTCGGCGATGCTGGGCGGAGGTCTCGGACCCGTCGGCTGGGTCATCAACGCCCAGGTGCCCGGCGATTACGCCCGGATGGATCCGATCGACCATCTCCATGAGATGGCCGCCGCGCACCGGCTGAGCGGCCGGGGCGTCGGGATGCTGACCGCGGCGTCGGTGTCCCGCACCGTCACCTGCACTGATTCCGGTGTGACCGCGTCGGCGACCGTCGGCCTCCGCGTGCCGACCTGGGCGGCTGCGCCCGCGGAGGTGCGCGACCCGGAACTCGCACCGATCGTTCCCGGCACCATCAACATCACCGTGGATCTACCCGTCGCCTTCACTGACGCGGCGCTCGTCAACGCGGTGATGACGGTGACCGAAGCGAAATCGCAGGCGCTCATCGAGGCCGGTTACCCGGCGACCGGGACGGCTTCGGATGCGGTCGTGGTGGTCGCGTACAGAGAAGGAGTGCCGGAGGTGTTCGCCGGACCGCGCTCGGAATGGGGCGGAGCGATGGCGCGCGCCGTCCACGCTGCGGTTCGTCGCGGCGCCGATGACTACACCCGCCTGCTCCGCGACGGCGGTCTGTGACGGCACTGCCGGGACGGACCTGCCGGCGACACTGCCTCAAACGAGTTCAGGGCCGCTTCCTCTTCGAGGAAACGGCCCTGAACTGCTGGAGCGGGTGACGGGAATCGAACCCGCGTAGCTAGTTTGGAAGACTAGGGCTCTACCATTGAGCTACACCCGCGTTGCGATCGCGCACCGATCAATTCGGCAGCGCTTGCGCCCGACGAACATTACCGAGCGCGTGCCCGAATCACAAAACCGGAGGCGGGTTCGTCGCGCGACGGGCTGAGGCCGTACTATGTGCTTTTGGTCGCGACGACATCGTTCGCGACCGCCGGGATGTGGCGCAGCTTGGTAGCGCATCCGCTTTGGGAGCGGAGGGTCGCAGGTTCAAATCCTGTCATCCCGACGAACGTTGTCGCGGCTGGTCGGCGAAGCCGGCGCACCGGGACGACACACGTGCTGACAGCAAGACCGACTAAGGAGTACCAACACCGTGAAGAGCACCGTCGAGCAGCTGAGCCCGACTCGAGTCAAGCTGAATGTCGAGATTCCGTTCGAGGATCTCTCCGGTGACTTCGACCGCGCGTACAAGTCGCTCGCGCAGCAGATCCGCATCCCGGGCTTCCGTCCGGGCAAGGCTCCGGCCAAGCTGATCGAGGCACGCGTGGGCCGTCAGGCCGTCCTGGAGCAGGTCGTCAACGACGCCCTCCCGGCCAAGTACTCGGAGGTCATCACCGAGGCCGACGTCAAGGCCATCAGCCAGCCGGAGATCGACCTGGCCGAGCTCGTCTACGGCGAGCCGGTCAAGTTCACCGCCGAGGTCGACGTCCGCCCGGAGATCACCCTGCCGGAGTTCGCGAGCATCGCCGTCGAGGTCGACCCGATCGAGGTCGCCGAGGCTGATGTCGAGGAAGAGCTCGACAACCTGCGCGCCCGCTTCGGCACCCTGGTCGGCGCCGACCGCGGTGTCACCGACGGTGACTTCGTCTCGCTGGACCTCTCGGCCACCGTCGACGGCGAGACCGTCGAAGACGCCTCCACCGAGGGCCTCTCGCACGAGGTCGGCAGCGACACCCTGATCGAGGGCCTCGACGAGGCCATCTCGGGCGCCAAGGCCGGCGAGTCGGCCACCTTCACCTCGAAGCTGGTCGCTGGCGAGCACGCAGGCAAGGACGCGCAGATCACCGCCAAGGTGAATTCGGTCAAGGTCCGCGAGCTTCCCGAGCTCGACGACGAGTTCGCCCAGATGGCGTCGGAGTTCGACACCGTCGAGGAACTGCGCACCAGCGTTCGCGAGCGTGTCGGCGAGTCGAAGAAGTTCGAGCAGGCCGGCGCCATCCGCGACGCCGTGCTCGAGCAGCTCCTCGAGACCGTCGAGTTCCCGCTGCCCGAGTCGGTCGTCGCCGAGGAGCTGGATTCGGTTCAGCACCAGCTGGTTCACGCACTGGGCCACGACGACGCTCAGGTCGACCGCTTCCTCGAGGCGCAGGGCAAGACCCGCGACGAGTGGAGCGAGGAGAGCAAGGTCGAGGCCGAGAAGTCGGTCCGCACCCAGCTGCTGCTCGATGCCATCGCCGACGCCGTCGAGGTCGAGGTCTCGCAGGACGAGCTGACCCAGCAGATCCTGATGCAGTCGCAGCGCTACGGCATCGCGCCGCAGGAGTTCATCCAGCAGCTGCAGAACGCGAACCAGATCGGCGCCCTGTACGCCGACGTCCGTCGCAACAAGTCGCTGGCCGAGGTCATCGGCGAGGTCAAGGTCACCGACACCAACGGTGAGGTCATCGACACCAAGGCCTTCTTCGGTGGTGCCGATGAGGCCGAGGGCGACGACGACGCTGAGGGTGACGACGCCTAATCGTCAGCCACTGACACACCTCCACGACGGTCGGGACGAGTAATCGTCCCGACTGTCGTCGTCTCCGGGGCTGTTCCCGTCGTTCTGCTGTAAGCGAATTAGGGGTGTCGGCGGAACATCTCGGGGGGTGAAATTGATTAACCTCGGTGACAGCTTCTTCGGTGAACGGACGTGAATCGCGTCCGCCGGACCCGGCAACGGGCCCTCCGAGGAGACCTCACCGTTAGACAGATGGGACAACCAGTGAGCACTCTGTACACGCCCTCGATGAGCTCAGGCGTCGCCGGCTTGAACCTGACCGATTCGGTCTTCGAGCGTCTGCTGCGTGAGCGGATCATCTTCCTCGGCACGCAGGTGGACGACGACATCGCCAACCGCCTGTGCGCGCAGATCCTGCTGCTCGCAGCAGAGGATCCGACCAAGGACATCAGCCTCTACATCAACTCGCCCGGCGGCAGCGTGACCGCGGGCATGGCGATCTTCGACACGATGCAGCTGGCACCGTGCGACATCGCGACCTACGCCATGGGCATGGCGGCGTCGATGGGCCAGTTCCTGCTCGCGGCCGGAACCAAGGGCAAGCGTCACGCCCTGCCGCACGCGCGGATCATGATGCATCAGCCTTCCGCAGGCATCGGCGGCACCGCTGCCGACATCGCGATCCAGGCCGAGCAGTTCGCTGCGACCAAGCGCGAGATGAACCGCCTCAATGCGCAGTTCACCGGTCAGCCGCTCGAGAAGATCGAGGCCGACGCCGACCGCGACAACTGGTTCACCGCCGAAGAGGCCAAGGAGTACGGCTTCGTCGATCACGTGGTGACCTCCGCAGGCGCGCAGGTCTGATCGCGCCCGTATCCACGTTCATCCACACTCACCGGTTACGGAGACACCATGACTAACTCGCTTCCCGCCGACGTCCGCGCCGGCATCTCGGATGCGGCGCTGGCGATGAAGAGCATCGAGGCCCGCTACATCTTCCCGTCGTTCATCGAGAACACGCCGAACGGTCAGCGCCAGTACGACCCGTACTCCAAGCTGTTCGAAGAGCGGATCGTCTTCGTCGGCACGCCGATCGATCAGACGGTCGCCAACGACGTGATGGCGCAGTTGCTGGTTCTGGAGAGCCAGGACCCCGACCGCGACATCACGATGTACATCAACTCGCCGGGCGGCAGCGTGCCCGACATGCTCGCGATCTACGACACCATGCAGTACGTGCACTGCGATGTCATGACCGTGTGCCTCGGCGAGGCCGCGTCGGCTGCTGCGATCCTGCTGGCGGGCGGCACCCCGGGCAAGCGAGCCGCGCTGCCCAACGCCACGGTGCTGATCCACCAGCCGCGTACCGGCGGCGCCTACCAGGGGCAGGTCTCGGACCTGGAGATCCAGGCCGCGGAGATCGAGCGCATCCGCAAGCGCCTCGACGAGATCCTCGCCGGCCACACCGGCCAGGACCCCGAGAAGATCCGCAAGGACACCGATCGCGACAACATCCTGACTGCCGCGCAGGCCAAGGACTACGGAATCATCGACGAGGTCTTCGAGTACCGCAAGAAGTCGGCCAAGTCGAGCTAGCGGACGGGGCGTCGACGCCCGGTGAGGACGGGGCGTCGACCCTTCGAATCTCATTGACTGCCGCATTTCGGCTCGTCGAAGACAAGGGGCGCGGGTACCGTCAAGGTAGTGCGCAGACAGGGAAGTAGGTGCGGGGAAAATGGCGCGAATGGGAGATGGTGGTGACCTCCTGAAGTGCTCTTTCTGCGGCAAGAGCCAGAAGCAGGTCAAGAAGCTCATCGCCGGTCCGGGTGTGTACATCTGCGACGAGTGCATCGACCTCTGCAATGAGATCATCGAAGAGGAACTCGCCGAGACCAGCGATGTGAAGCTCGACGAGCTTCCCAAGCCCGCTGAGATCCGCGACTTCCTGGACACCTACGTGGTGGGACAGGACACGGCCAAGCGCACGCTCGCCGTCGCCGTCTACAACCACTACAAGCGGATTCAGGCGGGGGAGAAGAGCGACAAGCGCGCACCCGGCGGTGAGACCGTCGAGTTGGCGAAGTCGAACATCCTGATGCTCGGTCCCACCGGTTGCGGTAAGACTTACCTGGCGCAGACGCTCGCCAAGATGCTGAACGTTCCGTTCGCCATCGCCGACGCCACTGCGCTGACCGAAGCCGGGTACGTCGGTGAGGACGTCGAGAACATCCTGCTGAAGCTGATTCAGGCGGCCGACTACGACGTCAAGCGGGCCGAGACCGGCATCATCTACATCGACGAGGTCGACAAGATCGCTCGTAAGAGCGAGAACCCGTCGATCACGCGTGACGTGTCGGGTGAGGGCGTGCAGCAGGCGCTGCTGAAGATCCTGGAGGGCACGCAGGCCAGCGTGCCGCCGCAGGGTGGTCGCAAGCATCCGCATCAGGAGTTCATCCAGATCGACACGACCAATGTGCTGTTCATCGTCGCCGGTGCCTTCGCAGGCCTGGAGAAGGTGGTCGACGAGCGCATCGGTAAGCGTGGGATCGGGTTCGGCAACGAGGTGCCGAGCAAGGACAAGACCGAGATCGTCGATCAGTTCGCCGAAGTGATGCCCGAGGATCTGATCAAGTTCGGTCTGATTCCCGAGTTCATCGGTCGTCTGCCGATGGTCGCGTCGGTCACCAGCCTGGACAAGGAGGCGCTGGTCTCCATCCTGTCCGAGCCGAAGAACGCGCTGGTGAAGCAGTACGTGCGACTGTTCGACATGGACAACGTGGAACTGGAGTTCACTCAGGACGCGCTGGAGGCCGTCGCGGATCAGGCGATCCACCGCGGCACCGGTGCCCGCGGACTCCGCGCCATCATGGAGGAAGTGCTGCTGCCGGTGATGTACGACATCCCCAGCCGCGACGACGTCGCCAAGGTGGTCGTGACCGGCGAGACGGTCCGCGACAACGTTCTGCCGACCATCGTTCCGCGTAGCGAGGACGAGGGGCCGAAGGAGAAGTCCGCCTAGGTTCGCGTACCCCCGGAACGCCGGGGCGGCCACGCATAGAGCGTTGGTTCCCGCACAGGTTTCAAACCTGTGCGGGAACCAACGCTTAAAGCGTTTCATGGGCGGGCAATGTGCGCGGTGCTGGAACCTGTGGATAGCGGGGGAGACACTTCCGCCGCCCACGGCTTTGCTCTGAGCATGTGGCCAGAGAACAAGCACGGCATCATTCAGCGGTCGTACGCGCTCGACGTCGGCCTGACCGACCTCGACCTGAAGACGGCGCAGCGCGACGGGGAGATCGTCTGCCTCGGTTCGGGCGGCTACGTCCGCACGGAGCGCCTTCCCGAGTACGACGTCGACGTCGAGCTCTATCGGCTCGCGTCCATCGCGGCCGCAGACCGGCAGTCCTTGGCACTGAGCCATGAGTCCGCGGCAGCCCTTCACGGTCTTGCGCTGTTGAAGCCCGACCATTCGGTGGTCCACTTCGCGAGACCGGGTACGAGCGGGGGCAGACAGAGCGCCAAGCGGCACATCCACGTCGGCCTTTCGGACGACGACGTCGTTCGTGTCGACGGATTCGCCGTGTCGTCGTTGGCGAAGACCGCTGTCGACGTCGCGGCGAAGTCGGACTTCGCGAGAGCCCTGGCCGTGCTCGACAGCGCGCTGCGCGCGGGCGTCGCACTCGAGGAACTCGAGGAGACGGCCGAGAGGCAGCGAATCCGCGGGATCGCGACGGTCCGCTCGGTGCTCAGGTACGCGAACGGACTGGCGGCCAACCCCGGTGAATCGTGGAGTCGAGCCCAGATGATCAACGCACGCCTGCCCGTCGCCGTTCTGCAGCGCAGGTATGTCCTTTTCGACGGATCAAACGCGTTCCCTGATTTCGACTGGGACGGAAAGGTCCTCGGGGAGTTCGACGGACTGCGAAAATACGGCCGCGATCTCAAGCCTGGACAGAGCGTCGAGGACGCGCTGGAACGGGAGAAGTTGCGCGAGATCGCGCTGCGGGACCTGGTCGACGAGATCGTCCGTTGGATCTGGGACGACCTGGAGAACAATCGGATGGTCCCGCGCGTCGCGCGGGCGCTGGTTCGAGCCGGCCTGATGGGCTGAAAGCTGGGTGGCACGGGGGACTGCCTATGCGTTCGCTCACGGCGGTTCGAATCCGCGGCGCGGTGCGCGCGCCGCTGCGAAAGTGGAGTCATGAGCGCACAGGAAATGAACGTCGACAGCAAGATCTGCCTCGTGACCGGGGCCGGCTCCGGCATCGGCGCGACCACCGCGAAACATCTCGCCGCTCGCGGCATGACCGTCGTCTGCGCCGATCTCAACGGTGACGGCGCGGCACAGGTCGCTGCGGACATCGTCGCCGCCGGAGGCTCCGCGACGGCGGCAACGCTGGATGTGACCGACGACGTCGCCGTGTCGGCGCTGGTCGAGCAGATCGTCGCCGATCACGGACGGCTCGATGTCGCGGTGAACTCGGCAGGCATCGGTGACCCCGAGCGGAATCACTTGGCCGACGTGGACCCTGCTGCGTGGCACCGGGTGATCGGTGTCAATCTCACCGGCGTGTTCTTCTGCATGCGCGCCGAGATCGACGCCATGCTCCGAACCGGTGGCGGTTCGATCGTGAACATGGCGTCGGTCCACTCGCTGGTGGGTCGCAGCATGCAGGCCGCCTACGTGGCTTCCAAACACGGCGTCGTCGGCCTCACCAAGGCTGCCGCGATCGAATACGGAGACCGCGCCATTCGTGTGAACGCGGTGTGCCCGGGCTACATCGAGACGCCCCTGTTGGTCGACATGCCGACTCCGATGCGCGAGCAGATCGAAGCCAAGCATCCCGTCGGACGCCTCGGCACGCCCGAGGAAGTCGCCGAGGTCGTCGACTTCCTGGCCGGTGATTCGTCGAGCTTCGTCACCGGCGCGGCGTACACCGTCGACGGCGGCTACACCGCCCAGTAGTTTCCGCCCAGCATGGGCTCGCCGCATCCGGGCTGAACGCATCGCGCGTGGGTTCTCGCATCAGTTTCAAACCTGTGCGGGAACCCACGCATCATGCGTTGTCAACGGTTGGGGCTCAACGCCGTCGCAGGACTGCCCGATTCCAGGGCGCGCGTCGACACTCTTTGTCACACTGTGGCTATGACGAGCACAAGGGCTGTGAAACTGGCTGGAATCATCCTCGCGGGCGGTCGTTCTCGCCGGATGGGGCAGGACAAGGCGACCTTGGAGTGGGAGGGCGTTCCGATGCTCTCGAAGATCGCCTACACGATCAGTTCGCGCTGCGATCCGGTGCTCGTCGCAGCGCCGCCGACCTCGCAGGCGTACGTCGACCTGGTCGACGAGACCGACCTGGAGTGGGTGACCACCGAGAAGGCGGGAAGCGGTCCGCTCGGCGGCCTGGTCGCGGCACTGCGAGCGGCAGCGGAGGCGGGCGCCGACGCCGCGTTCGTCTGCGCAACGGACATGCCGCTGGTCGACACCGGGTTGATCGACGAACTGCTCGGCGGTCTGGCCGAGTCGGCAGACGCGGTCGTCGCCAACGACGCCGGGCGCGACCATCCGATGGCAGGGATCTACCGCACGCGCGCGGTGGATCGCCTCGCGGAGTTGGTGGAACAGGGCGAACTCCGGATGGGCGCGGCGCTCGACGCGTTGGTGACGCATCGCATCGGCGTGTCCGATTCGGAATGGCTCGCCAACGTCGACGCGCCCGAGGATCTGCACCGCCTGCGCATCTCGCGCGCAGCTTCCTGAGCGGGGGTTCGGGCGGCGCGAGGCGGAGAACCGCGCGGGTTTGGCGTGCGTCAGGCCACAAGGGTCGACGTGGCACCGACAGCGCCGACCGCGTTCTCTAGAATTGGTCGGGTGACCAGTGCCGCACCCCGTGATCCTCAGACCCCCGCCGACGGACTCCCCAAGAATTGGGACCCCGGATCCGTCGAGGCCGACCTGTATCAGGGATGGGTCGACGCCGGCTACTTCACGGCCGACTCGTCCAGCGATAAGCCGGGCTACTCGATCGTGCTGCCGCCGCCGAATGTGACCGGCTCGCTGCACATGGGCCACGCACTCGACCACACCCTCATGGACACCCTCACCCGCCGCAAGCGGATGCAGGGCTACGAGGTGCTGTGGCTGCCCGGCATGGACCACGCGGGAATCGCCACCCAGACCATCGTCGAGAAGCAGCTCGCGGCCGAAGGCACCAGCCGCCAAGAGCTGGGCCGCGACGAGTTCATCGACCGAGTCTGGAAGTGGAAGGCGGAGTCGGGTGGCACCATCGCCGGCCAGATGCGTCGCCTCGGCGACGGCGTCGACTGGAGCCGCGACCGCTTCACGATGGACGACGGCCTCTCGCGCGCCGTCCACACGATCTTCAAGAAGATGTTCGACGACGGCCTGATCTACCGCGCCGAGCGCCTGGTCAACTGGTCGCCCGCGCAGCAGACCGCGATCTCCGACATCGAGGTCAAGTACGCCGACGTCGAGGGCGAGCTGGTGTCGTTCCGCTACGGCTCGCTGGACGACGGACAGCCGCACATCGTCGTCGCGACCACCCGCATGGAGACGATGCTGGGCGACACCGCCATCGCCGTGCATCCCGACGACGAGCGCTACCGCGACCTGATCGGCGTGGAGCTCGACCATCCGTTCCTGGATCGAAAGATCCCGGTGATCGCCGACGATTACGTCGACCCGGAGTTCGGTTCGGGCGCGGTCAAGATCACGCCCGCCCACGACCCGAACGACTTCGCGATCGGTCAGCGGCACAGCCTGCCGATGATCACCATCATGGACGCGACCGCCCGCATCGAGGGGACCGGGACGCAGTTCGACGGCCTCGATCGGTTCGAGGCGCGCGTGGCAGTCCGCGAGGCCCTCGCCGAACAGGGCCGCATCGTCAAGGAGGTGCGCCCGTACCTGCACAGCGTCGGGCACTCCGAGCGCGCGGGCGAGCCGATCGAGCCGCGCCTGTCCATGCAGTGGTGGGTCAACGTGGAGTCGCTGGCCAAGGCGGCGGGTGACGCCGTGCGCGAGGGCGACACCGTCATCCACCCGAAGAGCCAAGAACCGCGCTGGTTCGACTGGGTCGACAACATGCACGACTGGACTATCTCGCGTCAGCTCTGGTGGGGTCACCGCATCCCGATCTGGTACGGCCCCGAAGGTCAGATCGAGTGCTTCGGACCGGACGAGTCGGCCCCGGAGGGCTGGGTCCAGGACCCCGACGTCCTCGACACCTGGTTCTCGTCGGGTCTGTGGCCGTTCTCGACCATGGGCTGGCCCGAGCAGACGGCCGACCTCGACAAGTTCTATCCGACGTCGGTCCTGGTGACGGGCTACGACATCCTGTTCTTCTGGGTCGCCCGAATGATGATGTTCGGCACCTACGTCGGCACCCTCGACATCGCAGGCTTCGGCGGCCGGGATGCCCGCGTCCCCTTCAGCGACGTCTTCCTCCACGGGCTCGTCCGCGACGAGCACGGCAGCAAGATGAGCAAGTCGAAGGGCAACGGCATCGACCCGCTCGACTGGGTGGATCGCTTCGGTGCGGACGCGCTCCGCTTCACGCTGGCCCGTGGCGCCAATCCGGGCAGTGACATCTCGGTCGGCGAATCGCACGCCCAGAGCTCCCGCAACTTCGCGACCAAGCTCTTCAACGCCACCAAGTTCGCCTTGATGAACGGTGCGCAGGTCGGTGAGCTCCCGGAGCGCGACCAGCTGACCGTGCCGGATCGCTGGATCCTGGACCGTCTGGACCAGGTCCTGGCCGACGTCGACTCCGGTTTCGAGTCGTACGAGTTCTCCAAGGCCTGCGAGGCGCTCTACCACTTCGCGTGGGACGAGGTATGCGACTGGTATCTGGAGCTCGCCAAGGTGCAGACGAGCGGCGCCCGGAGCGCCGCGAGCGGG
>NZ_JAAYXO010000162.1 GCF_012515855.1 Gordonia sp. (in: high G+C Gram-positive bacteria) | reverse complement strand
TCGAGGAACTCGCAGCCGACGGGCAGACCGAGGTCGATCACGTCGAGCAGGAGAGCACGCGCAGTGCGGAGGCCGCGTTCCACGTCGAACGAACCGTCCATGCCGGGATCGTTGATCAGACCCTTCCAGCCGACCGTGGTGCGCGGCTTCTCGAAGTACACGCGCATCACGATCTTCAGGGTGTCTGCGTACTCCTTGGCCAGCGGTGCCAGTCGACGCGCGTAGTCGAGGGCAGCGACCGGATCGTGCACCGAGCACGGTCCGACGACGACGATCATCCGGTCGTCGCGTCCGGCGAGGATTGCGGCGATCTCTTCACGATCGCGTTCGACCATCTCGGCGCGACGCGCGGTCAGCGGCAGTTCGGTACGCAACGCCTCGGGAGACGGGATCGGCGAGAACGCAGTGACACGGCGATCAGAAGTCGAGGTCTGCGCGGTGTCGGTGGTGGTAGTCAAGGAAGTGCCTTTCAGGTGTTTTCCGCAAGATCGGTGCTCGTCCGCTCCCGGAAGTACGCCTGCGGCGCGAGAAAGATTCCCGGAAACGACAAGAGCAGCGGTCGAATGACCACTGCTCAGGCTCCGGGAAGATTGATGCGTGCGTGCGTTAGCGCTTCACCTCGGCCCCACCCGGAGCCTGGATAAAGAAACGCCAATAGTTTGCTGCCTGCATCACGCTGCCGAGAATAGCACAGGTGGCGATCGGGGGTCGGCCGTGAGTCGTGGCGGCGACTGACACGACCGACCCCCGCACCGCTACTGCTGCTGCGACAACTGCGACTGAACGTGCGCGTTGATCTGCTGCAGACCTGCGGTCGAGACACCCGGCAGCTGGCCGGTGATGCTGCGGACCACCGCATTGTCGTTGATCACCTTCTCGCTGGACTGAATCAGCACGGTGCCCTCGCCGGTGAAGTCGAACTGCTGCTCCTCGCCCGAGCGGATCCCCATGCGCGAGGCCGCCGCCGAGAGGAGACCGGTGACCCAGTTCTGGTCGTAGTGGTGACTCGGCGAGGGGCAGTCGGCCCAACCGACCATGGCCTCGGGATCCACGCGCACCGGCGGCTCGACGAACATCACCGGTCCGTTCGACGACGCGAGGAAGCGCCCGGTCCCGATGAGCGTGAGGAATCCGGGCACGATCGACTGCTGCAGCGCCAGGCTCGGCTCGAACGCGAGGAGATTGGCCGCCCGGATCGTCAGGTTGCCGTTGTCCTCGAGATTGTAGGAGTTGATCTCGTACCCGCGGTCGCCGATGACCACCTTGCCCTGGCCCTGCGCCACGACGTAGTCACCGAGGTAGAGCGGTGCGGAGAACTGCTGCGAGACCATGTGCAGCAGCCCGGCCTGCAGTCCGTGCTGCAGCGAGGTGAACGACACCTGTCCGTAGTACGCGATCATCGCGCCCTTGGACATGAACCACGGCTGCGCGAGGTCGATGCAGTACGAGTACTTGTTGTCCGGGACGTTGTCGTCCGCCGGGAGGGTGTGCGGGTTCCACACCGTGTTCAACTGATTCACAGTCGTTGCTCCGATGCTTGAACGAAGACCACACCCTGTCCGGTGCAGTCGAGTTGGAAGGCTTCGCCGCCGGTGCGGCCCATGTTGCGGAAGCTGACCGTCGAACGCAGATTGGTCTCGACCTGTCCGACGGATGCGGCGAACGCCTGCGGATCCACGGTCAGCGGACGGTTCGGCGCCACCTGCAGTTGGATGAAGCCGCCGTGTCCGAGAATCACCGCGGTTCCGGACCCGACCAAACGGGTGGTGAACATGCCCTGGCCGGTGGCGACGCCGCCCGCGGCCGACCGCAGGGCGCCGCGGAGCCCGCCTCCACCGCCACCCGCCTGTGCCGACGTCGAGACGATCGACGACTGCAGCCCTTGGGTGTGTGCGAGCAGCTTGGACGCTTCGACTCGCAGTTCGCCGCCGCCGCTCAGGTCGACGATCTCGACCTCGAGTCCGCGGAAGCCATAGTGGACGGTGCCGTCGCCCTGCGCGATCATGGTCTCCTCGTGCTCGCCCTGCATCATGCGGCCGGCGATGCCGGCCATTCCGCTCATCCCCATGCCACCGGCGCCGGGCACCTGATGCGGTTGGAAGAAGACGTTGCCGGTGTAGAAGAGCATCGCGCCGCGGCGAGCGACCACCGGTCCGCTGCGGGCGAGATCGATCGACACGACCTTGCTGTTGACCTTCGTGAACACGTCGATCCCCTATCGCTCGGCGGGTTGGATGGAGACGACGCCGGTGCCGTCCCAGCGGAGGGAGAACGCCTCGCCGCTGCCCTGCCCGACCACCGTCCGCCACGACACGTCGGTGATGAACGACTGCGAGAGCGCTCCGCGAGCACAGACGAAGGCGTCCGGATCCACCACCAGCGGGGACTGCGGCGACACTTCCAGGTGAATCAGCGGGCCGCCCTGCGACAGCAGCGCCACCTGCCCGTGGCCGGTCACCGTGGTGGTGAACAACCCTTGGCCCGACACGCCGCCGCGGACTCCGGCGAACGTCACGTTGGTCTGCAGATTCGACGTCAGTGCCAACAACTGCTGAGCCTCCACCTGCAGAGTCTCGCCCGCCAAGTCGACAACGGTCACATTCGCGGCGTCCTGTGCCAGGTAGACGATGCCGCTGCCGCTGCATTCCATCAGCGAGAGGCCTTCGCCGGTCGCCTTCTTCTTGATTCCCGCGACCAGGCCGTCGCCACCTCCGAAGCCGGCGGACTTGAACGTCACCTGCCCCTCGAAGGCGACCATGGATCCGCTGACGGCGCGGACCGAGCTGTTGTTGAGGTGTGCTTCGACCACCCGCTTCGTCTTCGAGACGAGTTGCATCGTTGTGGTGTCCTTCGTGCGGCGACTAGAGAGTTAGAACCCTAGCGCCTGCGGCGGCCGTCGTCGGTCAGCCGGCCGAATATTCTTCGCCGTCGGTGTCAGCGTCGAGTCGCTCACCCGAGGTGCAGAAGCGCCACCGCGGCCTCCACCACCGGCAGATCGCAGACCTTGCCGCGGCAGACGTACGCGGCATCGCGGCCGCCGACCGGCCCGCGGTCGGCGAGCAGCGGCACGGTGTCGCGCGGCCCCGACACCACCACGACGCCGCCGGGTGCTCCCCTGCGGATCTCCCCGACGAGCGCACCGTCGCTGTCAGCGGTCTCGGCGACGGCCACCTGCAGTGGACCGGCGAGGCTCGCGAACGCCGTCGACAGCCAGTGTCCGGCCGACCGCGGGGCCTTCGCCAGGATCAGGCCGGAGCGGCCGAGCGTCGCAGCGAGCAGGGCCTCGTAGCGGGCTGCGTCGTCGATGTCGTCGGCCAGCACCGACGCCAGCAGCAGCGCTTCGGCGGCCAGCGACGCCCCCGACGGGGTCGCACCGTCGACCGGGTCGCGCGGCCGGAGCAGCAGGTCGTCGTCGTGGGCGTCGTACCAGGCGCCCTCGGCCTCGGGGTCGGCGAACACCGCGATCATCCGGTCGACGAGGCC
>NZ_JAAYXO010000161.1 GCF_012515855.1 Gordonia sp. (in: high G+C Gram-positive bacteria) | reverse complement strand
GACCGGCTGGGTCTCGACGACCACCGTCGTCGCCTTGACCGTGGCGGTCGCGAGCGAACCGATCTCCAGACCGAGGTCGTTCACCGCTTCGGTCGACATCAGCGACACCACCCGGTGCGGCCCGCAACGCAGCTCCACCTGACTCATCACCGGGTCCGACTGGACGCTCGTGACGATGCCGACGAAGCGGTTGCGGGCGCTGGTCGCGCGATCGATCGGGTCGCGCTGCGCGGCGTCGTCCGCGGAGACGAAGGCCGCCAGGTCGGCGCCGTCGATCACCACGCGACCGGCGGCGTCCAAGTCCGACGCGAGCCGCCCCTGATCGATCCACCGACGCAGCGTGTCATCGCTGACCCCCAGGAGGTCAGCGGCTTCGCGTACCCGAAACACAGTCATGAATCTAGAATCTATCCGCAAATGCGGATCTAGACCATCTATAGGGGCGCATTCGCGACGCTCAGCCCGCCCCGGCGTCTACCGGTCCCCCGCACTGCGCCCCGCGCTAGGCTGGGCGCATGGCCGTTGCTGCCCTCCGGGGGACCGAGTGATCACCGTCGACGAACACCGCTCGCGCATCCTCGATGCGGTGCCACCGCTGCCCGCGGTGGCCCACCTCCACACCGACGCCACGGGACTCGTCCTCGCCGAAGACGTCGTCAATCGCTGGCCGGTTCCACTGTTCCACAACTCCGGCATGGACGGGTACGCCGTGCACCGCGCCGACGCGACCGTCGGCGCCACCCTGCGCGTGGTCGGCGACGTCCCCGCGGGCAGCCCGGACGATCCGCCGATGGGGCCGGGCGAGGCCATCCGCATCATGACCGGCGCCGCCGTCCCAACCGCCGCGGACGCCGTGGTCCCCCTCGAGCACACCGATCTCGGCACCGAGGTCCGCGCCGAGGCCCCCGAATCCATCGTCATCACGACCGAACCGAAGGACGGCGCCAACATCCGCCGCGCGGGCGAAGACATGGCCGCCGGGTCGGTGGTCGTCGCGGCCGGCAGCGTGCTGGGGCCGTGGCAGCTGTCGGCCATCGCGTCGGCGGGCCACGAGACCATCCGGGTCCACCGCAAGCCGCGCGTCGCGGTGATCTCGACCGGCTCCGAACTCATCGACCCGTCGGGGACCCCCGAGCGCGGACAGATCCCCGAGTCCAACTCGGTCCTGCTCGCCGCCGCCGTCCAGCAGGCCGGTGCCGAGGTCTGCGCGGTGACCCGCGTCCCCGACGACGAGCACGCGCTGCGCTCGGTGCTCGCCGGTCTCGACGCCGACGCGGTGATCCTGACCGGCGGAGCCAGCGTCGGCGCATTCGACGTGGTCAAGGCGGTCCTCGACGGCACCGGCAGCATCGCGTTCACCACGGTCGCCATGCAGCCGGGCAAACCGCAGGGCTTCGGCCTCGGTGACGACGGAATCCCGTACTTCTGCCTGCCGGGCAACCCGGTGAGCGTCGCCGTCTCCTTCGAGATGTTCGTGCGCCCGGCGCTGCGCCGGATGGCAGGCCATACCGCGATCGATCGGCCCCGCGTCACCCGGCGAGCGGCGGTCGGCTGGCGGCGTCGTGCCGGACGCATGCAAATCCTGCCCGTCGTCTTCGACGACCAGACCGTCCGCCCGGCCTCGCGCGGCGGCAGCGGGTCGCACATGGTGGCCTCGCTGGCCGATGCGACCGCGCTCGCCCTGATTCCCGCCGAGGTCGATCACGTCTCCGAGGGAGATCTCGTCACCGTGATGGTGCTGTCATGACCGATCCGCAACCGTTCACCCACCTCGACTCCACCGGCCAGGCCCGAATGGTCGACGTGACCGAGAAGGCGCCCACTGTCCGCAGCGCCACCGCCGCCGGGTTCGTGCGCTGCTCGGCCGAGATCGTCGCCGCCCTCCGAGACGGCACCGTCCCCAAGGGCGACGTCCTCGCCGTCGCCCGGATCGCAGGCATCGCCGCGGCCAAGAAGACCCCCGAACTCCTCCCGCTCGCCCACGTGATCGGGGTGCACGGCACCGCCGTCGATCTGAAGATCGTCGACGACGGCGTCACCGTCGCCGCGACCGTCCGCACCGCGGACCGCACCGGCGTCGAGATGGAAGCGCTCACGGCCGTGAGCGTCGCCGCCCTGGCATTGGTCGACATGGTCAAGGGGCTCGACAAGTCAGTCGAGATCGAGAACATCCGCCTCCTCCGGAAGACGGGCGGCAAGAGCGGGGACTGGTTCCGATGATCGCGGCGATCATACTGGCCGGCGGTCGTGCCGAACGCCTCGACGGGGCCGACAAGGCAGCGGTCGAGGTGGACGGGCGAGCACTGATCGAGGCCGCGTACGCGGCGGTCGCCGGTGCCGCGCCGGTCATCGCGGTGGGCCCGCAGACCATCGCACGCGCAGGCGTCGTGACGGTGCGCGAAGACCCCCCGTTCGGCGGTCCGGTGGCAGGCATCAACGCCGCCGTCGCCGAGCTCGACCGCGTTCAGGAGCAGTCCCCGGCGGCCGAGACCTGGCTGCTGGCCTGCGATCTCCCGCGCGCCGAGCTGATCGTCGCCCAGTTGCGCGACATTCCGATCCCCGAGGACTGCGACGGCGTCATCCTCCGCGACTCCGCCGGACGCGACCAGTGGCTCGCCGGTCGGTACCGCGTCGCCTCCCTGCGTTCCGCGCTCACGGCCCTGCCCGACGTGCGCGACGTGTCGATGCGGAAGCTGCTGGCCGTCCTCAACATCCGTACCGTCGACGATCGTGTCGGCGCCGCCCTCGACCTCGACACGTGGGCCGACGTCGAACGCTACCGAGAACAGGAGAAGACCTCATGAGCACCTACCCGCCCGGGCTCGACCGATGGTCCGCCGAACTCGCGCCGCTGCTCGGCCTCGAGGACGTCGAGGTCCCCACCGCATTGTTGCTCGACGTGACCCGCGACGTCGCGCATCAGGTCCTGCGCCCGGCCGGTCCGATCACCACCTACCTGATCGGCCTCGCCGTCGCGAACGGGATGAGCGCCGAGGACGCCGCCGAACGCGTCCGAGAACTGGTGAAGGCAAAGGAGTCCGAGTGATCGTCCGGTACTTCGCCGGTGCCGCTGAAGCCGCCGGGCGCAAGGAACAGCAGCATCCCGGCGACGTCACCGTCGCCGAGCTGAAGGCTCGATTGTCGGACGAGCACGGCGAGGAGTTCGCCCGCGTCCTGACCGCGTGCTCGGTGCTGGTCGACGGCACTCGCGCCACCGACGAGACCTTCGCCCCCACCGGAGCCACCGTCGACGTCCTCCCGCCCTTCGCCGGCGGCTGATCTCCCGCGCACCGCCCCGGCTGATCGAGTGCCGCTGCGAGCGAAGCACGCACCGGCATATCGAGATCGCCCCGCACCCAGCAACCCCGGTCTCGATACCAGGCGGGCTCGCTCCGCTCACACGCCGACTCGACCACCCTGCAAGAGCACCGCGCGCACGCAAAACCGCACCGCCCCACGCTGATCGAGTGCCGCTGCGAGCGAAGCACGCATCGGCGTATCGAGATCGCCCCACGTCGGGAAGGACTCGGGTCAGCCGCCGATGGCCGACATCGGCCGGTCGGGCTGCAGGAAGCCCGGATCGTCGATGCCGTGGCCTGCCTTCTTGGCCGTCACCGACGCACGAATCATCGCTTCGATCTCCTCGCCGGTCGCACCAGACCGTAGCAACGACCGCAGGTCCGACTCCCCGCGCGCAAACAGGCAGTTCCGCATCTGGCCGTCGGCGGTGAGACGCACGCGGTCGCACGCACCGCAGAACGGCGCGGTGACAGACGCAATGACGCCGACCGTCGTGGCGCTGCCGTCGACCACGAAGCGCTGCGCCGGATCGGACCCCCGACCCTCGCAGGGTTCCAGCTCGAACTCACTCGACAGCGTCTCCAGGATCTCCGCGCCGGTCACCATCTTCACCCGCGACCAGATATGCCCCGCATCCAGCGGCATCTGCTCGATGAACCGAAGCTGCGCCCCGTGCTCCCGCGCGAATCGAACGAGGTCGATCAACTCGTCGTCGTTGGTTCCTCGCATCGCAACGGTGTTGATCTTGAGCGGAACCAGACCGGTCGCACGCGCGGCTTCGATACCCGCAAGCACGTCGTCGAGCCGATCCCGTCGGGTCAATTGCGCGAACCGATCGGCCCGCAGAGTATCGAGGCTGATGTTGAAGCGTTCGAGGCCGGCGTCGGCGAGCGGTTGAGCCAGGTTCGCCAGCCCGATGCCGTTGGTGGTGATCGACACCCGCAGCGGACCCCGTTCGCCCCGGATCGACGACAGCCGACCGACGATGTCGACGATGTCGGGCCGCAGCAGCGGTTCCCCACCGGTGAGCCGCACTTCGACGATCCCGAGGCGAGCGAACATCTCGGCGAGCACGATGATCTCGTCGGTCGTCAGCAGTTCCGGCTTCGGAATCCACGGCACTCCCTTGGCGGGCATGCAGTACAGGCACCGCAAGTTGCAGCGGTCCGTCAGGGAGATCCGCAGATCACGATGGACCCGACCGAACGTGTCGACCAGGCCGCCGGTTTCACTCACGTCACAACCTTTCCCAAGCCCACCCATGCGTGGGTGCCGTCGCTCTCGATCTGCTTCTTCCACATCGGCAACTCGGCTTTGACCCGCTCGACGAGCTCTCGGTTCACCTCGAAGGCCTCCGCCCGATGGATCGACGACACCGCCGAGACGATCGCGAGCCCGCCGACGCCCAGGAGCCCGACCCGGTGACTCACCGCGATCCGCACGTCGGGGCGATCGATGCCTTCGGCGATCTCACGCAGAAAGCGATCCGCGTCGGGATGAGCGCTGTACTCGAGTTCGACGACCGTGCCGTCTGCGTCGGGGTCGTTGTCGCGCACCGTGCCGACGAACACCGCCGTCGCGCCCGCATCGGGTGCCGCCACCGCGGCCAGGTGGGCCGCAACGTCGAGGTCACTGTCGTCGATCGCCGTCAGCATGATCATCAGTGATCGCCTCCCGCAGCCTGCGCCACGGCATGCTCGGCGACCTGCAGCACCACCGGAACGCCGTCGCGCACAGCGCCGGTCGACCCCGCAAGGTTCACCACGCAGGCCCCGCGTCGCATGCCCGCCACCCCGCGGGACAGCATCGCCTGCGGCAGCGACGCGACCCCCACCCGCCGAATCTCCTCTGCCACGCCCGGCAGCATCCGGGTCAACAGCGGTTCGGTGGCCTCGGGAGTCACGTCGCGCGGACCCACGCCGGTGCCGCCCGTCGTCACGATGAGATCCGATCCCGCCTCGACGACCTCGACGATGAGGCTCGCGATCGCATCACGGTCATCCGGGACCACGATCACCTCCGCACTCCAGCCCGCAGCACCCAGTAGTTCAGCCGCAAGCGGACCCGAGACATCCTCGCGTTCGCCCGCGAAAGACCGGTCCGACACGGTGATCACGGTTGCTCGCCTGCTGATGGAATCCACACCGTCAAGACTGCCACGACCCTCGACTCCCCCGCACGTCAACAATGGACGTGGGCCTTAGGTCTCCGGATCACGGACCGGGCGACTCTGGGCAGCTGCGGCATCCACATACCACGCAGGTCAGCGCCATATGAATCGATGTCTCGAAATTCAATCATCTGAATATCCGACACGCTTTGAACAAATCAGTCTTATTGCATACTGTCACTCGCAGCGTGATACGACGGGCCCCTATGGTCTGCAGGCGGATCAAGATGGGGGGTCCATCGACGCTGACGGCGCTGAGTACTCAACGAAGGGGGTGTTCCATCACCACGATCGACTCGTACGAAGGCGCCGTGACCGACGACACGACTGATCTCGCCACCGCAGACATCGACGAATGCTTGACGATCGCTGTCATCGAGGAGACCCTCAAGAACGCGCCCGCCAGTACCGAACCCGAATCCGTCGACGATTCTCCCGCCGCCGAACCTGCCGCACTGGTCGAGACCGTCGTCCTTCGCGATTCCACCGATGCCGATGCGTCGACGCCCGCTGCAGCCGAGACCGCCGACGGTACCGACATCGACGACGCGCCCGTTGAAGACGCCGCTGAAGCGGACGCCCCTGAAGCGGACAGCGGTGAATCAGACGACGGTGAATCAGACGACGCCGCCACGGACGCCGGCAGCGACGTCGACACTGATACCGACTCGGAAACCGACGAAGCCGAAGCCGCCGAGATCATCGAATCGGTCAACGCCTTTCCGTCGATCGCGCCGGAGATCTCCCCGGAGCTCGCCAAGGCGCTGGTCGAGAAGGCTCGCATCACCGGCGACCTGACCGACGACGATTCCAAGACTCTGCGCCTGAGGCGTCCGAGCGGCGCGTTCCGCACCCTGTACAACTGGCTGATCGCCGCTGCGATGCTGGCGGTCTCCTTCGGGTACGTCTGGTGGCTGCTCGCCTCCGGCCCGCCGTTGAGTTCCCGCGTTCTCCGCGCGGCGTCGCTCGCCGCCGCCTCGGTGATCGTGATCACCACGATCATCGACGTCAGTCGGCTCGCGCTCGTCTCGATGCTAGCGATGTCGACCTCACTGGTCCGATCGCCGATCCCGACCCGAATCCATCAGAACCTCCGGATCGCGGTGTTCATCACCTTCGTCCCGAAGATGGAATCGCTCGAGGTGCTCGAGCGCACGCTCATCGCCGCCAAGCGGCTCGAATCGGCAAAGGGCACCAAGGCCGACGACGACGATCCGCCGGCGCTCGTCGACGTGTTCGTCCTGGACGAAGGCGACCCGGACGCTCCGACCGCCGTCCAGGATCTGATCGACCGCCTCAACGACGAGCAGCCCGGCAACCTGATTCGACGCATCAGCCGTCTCGGCGTCGAGAAGTACAACACCGGGCGCAAGTTCGCACCCAAGACCAAGCACGGCAATTTCAATGCCGCGTACGACGTCGTCAGCAACGACCCCGATCTGCCGAAGTACGACGTCCTCGTCGGTATCGATCCGGACCACGTGCCGCTCCCCGAGCTGACCACCCGACTCACCTGCTACTTCAACGACCCGAACGTCGCATACGTGTCGGCGCCGCAGGCCTACGGCAACGCCGTCGACCGCACGGTGCCCAAACTCGCCGAGTCCCAGCAGTTCGTGTTCCACTCGCTCATCCAGTCGGCCGCCAACTCCTACGGCGGGCCGATGCTGGTCGGCACCAACTACGCGATCCGCACCGCGGTCTTCGACCAGATCGGCGGCGCTCAGCCCTCGATCACCGAGGATCTCGCCACCGGCCTCAAAGCGCTCACCCAGCGCAACCCCGAGACCGGCAAGGAGTGGCGGGCGGTCTACACCCCCGACGTCCTGGCGCACGGAGAGGGCCCGGTCACCTGGGGCGACTACTTCAAGCAGCAGAATCGCTGGGCGACGGGCGCCATCCGACATGTCATCGCCGGACCGTTCATCAAGCAGATGCTGCAGATGTGGCGACACCCTCGGCGCGTACTGCACTACACGCTGCTGATGGCGTTCTACCCCGTGATGGGCCTGACATGGGTCCTCGGCGCGGTCAACTCCGGCCTGTTCGCCTGGTACGGCGACAGCGGCACGGTGGTGAGTCCGGAGCACTG
>NZ_JAAYXO010000002.1 GCF_012515855.1 Gordonia sp. (in: high G+C Gram-positive bacteria) | reverse complement strand
CGCCGAACGGGACGGCGGGCTTCGCCCGGTCCATGGTCAGCGGATAGAGCCGCTTGCCTTCACCGCCGGCGAGGACGATCCCGAGAACATGCGGTTGTGATCTCACAGATCAAACATATCCGCCCGCCGAGAAGCCGACCACCCGACAAGTGAAATGGGTCCACCGCCACACTTCAGCGGCGCCGAGCCGTCGTCATCGTGACATCGAGCGTCGCGCGCACCGGCCCGTCTGCGACGACCGTCGCCGCGGACTCGGCGAGCTGCTCGCGCGTGCGGTGGAATCCTGCGGGCCCCATCGCCGCGATGTCGACGAGCATCGGTTCATCGAGTGCCACACTCGAGCGCACCGGGCGAACGGCGACGTCGTCGAAGTCGTCCGCGACCTCGGCGGCGAGACGCTGGCCCTTGCCCTCGCCCACCAACAGCATGTGCATGGGCTCCACGATCTCGGCGAGGTGACCGGGTTCGGGAGTGACGATGATCCAGCGTCCGCCGGGCTTCAGCACGCGCGCGGTCTCGGCAGCGTTGCGGGGCGCGAAGATCGACAGGACGACGTCGGCCGCTCCGTCGCGGACCGGGAGTCCGGACCAGAGATCGGCGATCACCGAGAACCCGCGCGGGTGCCGCTTGGCGGCGCTCCGCGCACAGAACTTGGAGAGGTCGAGACTGATGCCGACGGCCTGGTCGGCGGCGTCGAGTGCGGCGGCCAGGTACTGCCCCGGTCCACCGCCCGCGTCGACCACCACTCGGGCGCCGGCGCACTCGGCGGCGACCGCCGCGACGATCGGATCGTACAAGCCCGCGGCGAACACGCGATGACGGGCCGCGACCATGTCTGCGGTGTCGGACCGATGGTTGGTCCCACGCCCGGTCAGGAGCGAGACGTACCCCTGCCGCGCGATGTCGTACGAGTGGCCGTCGGCGCACCGCAGCGAGGCGTCGGCCGACTGCAGCGTGCCCGAACAGACCGGGCACCGGAGCAGGCCGACCGCCGCCGACCACCGTGAGCCGAGCGGGTCGCTCAGGCGGTGACCTCGCGCAATGCCTCACCCAGTGCCGAGGCTTCTTCGTCGTTCAGTTCGACGACCAGTCGGCCGCCGCCGTCGATCGGAATCCGGACCACGATTCCACGTCCTTCTTTGACCGCTTCGAGCGGACCGTCCCCCATACGTGGCTTCATCGCCGCCATGTGTCGTGCTCCCTTCGCGTGGATTTCACGATGTTCACCGTTCATGATACTTCGCGCACACGTGTGCACTGCGCGCAGTGTGGTCGCGTACGGCCCGGGAATGCTTTTGCCGCCGCCGATTCCGACGATCTGATGGATCGACGACCACCGATTCTCAGTGTCGAGCGTCGTGCTCCCCGGGCGCACCGAGCGGTCGCATCGGGCCGGTGTCGGCCTTGCCCGCGTCGAGTTCGTCGCGCGCGGCCAGGTCGTGAACCACGGCACGCAGTTCGTCGATCTCCCGCGCCAGTTTCTCGAGGGTCCAATCCACCTCGGAGGCCTTGTATCCGCGGAAGACCTGCTGAAAGACCACCGTCCGGACGTCGTCGCCGGTGATTCCCGCACGAGGGAGCCGGGTGAGGGTGGTGCCCTTCTCGATCGGGGGCATCTCCTCCCCCCGCCCGAAAACGAACCACACCAGCGCGAAGAGGAGCGCGACCAGCACGGCCACGCCAATCACATAGAGTCCGATCGTCACCACGTGTTCAGGGTAGCGATACTCCGAGCTCGGCGATCGGCGGGCGCTCGCCCCGCAGCAGTTCGGTGGTGTGCGGGGTGAAGCCGCCGTCGGGCTCGGGGACGAACTGGGTGAGGCCGACGCCGGAGTCGGCGATGCCGCAGCGATCGAGCAGGGTCGCCACGATCTGCCTGCTCATCACCGACAGCTCGTGCAGCGGACGATTGCGGTGCTTCCGCACGCCGAGGTTCACCTGGCCGATTCCGCGGAGGCCGTAGCGGTCGTAGGTGTCGATGAGCAGACCGATCTCCACGCCGTAACCGGGAGCGAAGCGGACCGACGCGAGCAGTTCGCGGGTACCCGCGTACTCGCCGCCGAGCGGCTGACACACCTCGCCCAGCTCCGGCTTCAACGCCGTGAGCAACGGTCGCGCGAGGAGCTCGGTGACCCGTCCGCCACCGCCCGGCTCCTGGGTGTCGCCGGTCTGCAGCGGTCGGCGGTAATAGCCCTTCACCAGGTGGATCTCCGGGTCGGCGAGCAACGGGCCGACCATCTTGGGGACGAACATCGGATCGGGATCGATGAGGTCGGCGTCGACGAACGCGATCACGTCGCCGGTGGTCGCGGCGATCGACCGCCAGAGGGCCTCGCCCTTGCCCGGCACGGGCGGCAGGTCCGGGATCGCCTCTTCGCGGGTCACCACGCGAGCACCGGCCGCGCGGGCGGTCTCCGCGGTGCGGTCCGTGCTTCCGGAGTCCAGCACGATCAGCTCGTCCACCAGAGTGCCGACCAACGGCGCGATGGTCGCGATGACGCCGCCGACCGTGGCCTCCTCGTTGAGCGCGGGAAGCACGACCGACACGGTGCGGCCGTTCTTGGCGGCGACCAGATCGGCGACGCTCCACTCCGGGTGATCCCAGGTGTGCGTGTGTGACCAGCGCGCCTCGCCTTCGCCGCGGTCGACCCACGGCGCGCCTTCATGTCCCGGGTTCATGCCAGACCTCGCACGCTGCGGGCGGGCGGTCTGGTGCCGACGATCGCGGCCACCATGTCCACTACCCGCCGGGTGTCGGCGACCTCGTGCACTCGAAACATGCGTGCCCCCTGCGATGCGGCGAGCGCGGTCGCGGCGAGTGTTCCGGCCACTCGGTCGCCGAGCTCGGCGTTCAGCGTCTCACCGATGAAGTCCTTGTTGCTCAGCGCCATCAGCACCGGCCACCCGGTGTCGACCAGGCGGTCGAGGTTTCGCAGCAACGCGAGCCCGTGGTGGGTGTTCTTCCCGAAGTCGTGGGTCGGGTCGATCAGGATGCCGTCGGCGCGAACGCCGGCCGCGCGGGCGCGCTCCGCCGCGCCTGTCACCTCAGCGACCACATCGGCCACCACATCGGCGTACGCCACCCGGTGCGGCCGGGTGCGGACCCGGGCGCCCCCGGTGTGCGAGCACACCAGGCCGGCACCGGCCTGCACGGCCACCGAGACCAGGTCGGGGTCCACGCCCGCCCAGGTGTCGTTGATCATGTCGGCCCCGGCCTCGCACGCCTGCGCTGCGACGTCGGCGCGCCAGGTGTCGACGCTGATGAGGATGTTCGGATGGGTTCGACGAATCCACGCGATCATCGGCACCACGCGCTGCGCCTCGGTGACGGCGTCGACCTCTTCGCCGGGGCCGGCCTTGACCCCGCCGACGTCGATCATGTCCGCACCCTGGGCCACCACCTGGTCGATCCGCGCCTTCGCGGCGTCGTCGGAGAAGGTGGCACCCCGGTCGTAGAACGAGTCGGGGGTGCGATTGACGATCGCCATGACCAGGGCTCGGTCGGTGGCGACGGGCCGGCCGCAGAGGGTCGCGGCCGGACGGGCGGTGCTCACCCTCTCACCCTACGACGCGCCCGCTCGCGGCAGTCCGCCGGTCCCGCGCGTCGTCCGTCAGCGGGGAGCCTTGGCCGCGGCGACGTCGGCCAGATAACCGTCGTAGAACGGCACATAGCCGTCGGTGCGCCCGGCGAGCACCCACAGGGTGTCGTCCCCGACATCGGAGTAGGCCTCGTTGCGGAGCTCCACCTTGCGGTTCTTGAAGGTCGAGGTGGTCTCGATCTCCGGAACAAACCGCACGAAGAGCGGCATCGCGTACGCGGGCAACAGTCCGTACAAGCGATCGGCGAGCGCCTTGGGCTCCACGGTCTCGCCCGCGCGCAGCTGCACCGCGGCCATTCCCGCGCGACCGTCGCAGCCCGGCACCTCGACTCCGTACGCCACCGCCTGTTCCACCTCGGCGACGCCGTCGAAGGCGCCCTCGACCTCGGTGGTTGCGACGTTCTCGCCCTTCCACCGGAAGGTGTCGCCGAGCCGGTCGACGAAGGCGATGTGCGAGAAGCCGAGCTCACGCACCAGATCGCCGGAGTTGAAGTACGAGTCGCCCTTCTTGAAGCCGTCCCGAATGATCTTCTTCTCGGTGTCGGTGGTGTCGGTGTAGCCGTCCACCGGGACGCGCGCGCTGATCTCGGCGATCAACAGACCCGGCTCGCCCTTCTGGACCTTGCGCAGACGCCCGTTGGCGTCGCGCTTGGCCGTGCCGTCGTCGTTGTACTCGACGACCCGGAACGGCAGCGGGCAGAAGCCCGCGGTCCGCTTGACGTCGAAGGCGTTGACGAAGGCGAGGTTGAGTTCGCTGGCGCCGTAGAACTCGACCACGCGTTCAATGCCGAAGCGTTCGGTGAACTCGTCCCAGATCTCCGGGCGCAGACCGTTGCCGACGATGACGCGAACCGAGTGCTGGCGGTCGGTCGGTTTGGGCGGCTGAGCCAGCAGGTAGCGGCAGAGTTCGCCGATGTAGCAGAACGCGGTGGCGCGGTTCTCGATGATCTCGTCCCAGAAGCGGGACGCCGAGAACTGCTTGCTGATGGCGATGCAGGCGCCCGCGGCCAACACGGCGCCGAGCGAGACCGAGAGCGCATTGTTGTGGTACAGCGGCAGCGCGACGTACATGGTGTCCGACGACCGAAGCCGAACGGCCAGCCCGCCGATGCCGTCGTGGTTGGCGAGCCAACGGTTGTGGCTCATCACGCTGGCTTTGGGCAGCCCGGTGGTACCGGAGGTGAAGATGTAGAACGCCAGGGTCGATGCGGGCAGGGTCTTGGTGACGGCCGGGTTCTCCTCCGACTTGCCCTCGGCTGCGGTGTCGAGCGCCGGGTAGTCGAGCACGTGCTCGGGCAGGCGATCCGGGCTGATCGATTCGTAGGCCTCGATGCACTCGGGGTCGTAGATCAGGGCCTTGCCGCCGAGCAGCTTCATGCTGTGATCGATCACTTCGCCGCGCTGGTTGTAGTTCAGCATGCCCGCCACGGCGCCGAGCTTGAGCGTCGCAAGGATGATCATGAGGTCGGTCGGACTGTTCTTGGCGAGGATGCCGACGACGTCACCGGTACCGACACCGCGGCCGGCCAGGACGGCCGCGTACCGGTTCACCTGACGGTTGACTTCACCGTAGGTCAGGGTTTCGCCGTGCGAACGAATGAACGGTCGGTCCGGATGGTCGGCGGCGAGCTTGGCGAAGATCTGCCCGATGGTGCGCTTGGCGGCGGGCGGCCGGACGATCATGCCGGGGACGTGTCGGACCATGTTGGGCAGGTCGGGCACCATTTTCACCGCACCCCGGACGACGTCCTTGATGCCGACCTTGTTCGGAACCTGCGTGCTCATCGAATGCCTCGCTTCGTCGTCGTCCTGCTGAACGCCGTTACCTTACCGATTAGTCAGATAGACAATACTGTCACCCAGGGTTTCACATACCTTGAGCTTGTCGAGAGAGCGCTGCGCGACGAAGCCGCGGGCGCGAAGATCGTCCAGCCAGGTGAGCAGCGGATCGTAGAAGCCCTCGTGATTCAGCAGGACGACCGGCTTGTCGTGCTCCCCCAGAAAACCGCCGGTCCACGTCTCGAAGAACTCCTCGAACGTGCCGATCCCGCCGGGCAGGGTGATGAAGGCGTCCGACATCTCGTCCATCAGTCGCTTCCGCTCCCGCATGGTGTCGGTGACGATCAACTCGTCGGAATCGAGGTCGGCGACCTCGCGCGCCATGAGGTGCTCGGGGATGATCCCGATGGTCCGACCACCCGCTTCACGGGCGGCTCGCGCCACGCTGCCCATCATCGAAACATTGCCGCCGCCGGAGACCAGCGTGAAGCCCGCCTTGGCGATCGCCTCACCGGTGCGCGCGGCCAGGACCAGGTACTCCTCGTCCACCGGTCCCGAGGCGCAGTACACGCACACGGCTTTCATGAACGGGCCGCTCGCACGACGATCTCGACGGCCTCCGCCGGTGTGTCGACCACATGCAGCAGGTCGACGTCACCCGGCGAGATCTTGCCCTCGGCTTCCAGCGTGTTGCGCAGCCAGTCGACGAGCGGTCCCCAGAAGTCGGTGCCGATCAGCACGATCGGAAACTTGAGGACCTTCTCGGTCTGCACCAGCGTCAGCGCTTCGAAGAGTTCGTCCAGCGTTCCGAATCCGCCGGGCAGGCAGATGAAGGCCTGCGCGTACTTGACGAACATGGTCTTGCGGACGAAGAAGTAGCGGAAATTCATCGACAGCGTGAGCCACGGGTTGCTGTGCTGTTCGAAGGGCAGCTCGATGTTGAGCCCGATCGATTCCGCACCGGCCTCGTACGCGCCGCGATTCGAGGCCTCCATGACGCCGGGACCACCGCCGGTGATCACCGCGAAGTTCTCATGGGCCAGCAGGCGCCCCAGCTCGCGCGCCGTCTCGTACTCCGGCGTGCGCTCCTTGACCCGCGCCGAACCGAACACCGTGACGGCTTCGGCGACGTTCTCCATCGCATCGAAACCGGCGACGAACTCGGACTGGATCCGGAGCACCCGCCACGAGTCGCGGACCATGCGGCGATCGGCGCGATCAGGGTCGCGCGGATCCACCCACTCCAACAACCTGCGGTCGGCCGGAGCGACTTCGGCGCCCTCCTCGACGCGCACCTGAACCGGACCCAGGTTGCGCACGCACGGGTCGTCAGGCGTCGGTGTCTTCGACCGCCAACTCACTGCTGCCGGTGTCGTTTCGGGCGAGGCGGGAGACGATCCTTCGTTCATGCGGCGACACTAGCAACCCGCCGACGCCGACGCCTGGCCAACACCTCGTGCACGTCAGGACCGGGCTTGAACCTCGAACATCGGCAACCCCGGCGCGGCCGCGAGGATCTCGTCGTCGGACGAGTCCGCGGTCAGTCCCCCGACAAGCCCGGACACCTGCCAACCCCACTTGCGCAGGTAGTCGCGAATGAGGTCGGGCTTGCCCGCGTCGTCGACCTCGACCAGCGCAACAGCTTCGGTGCGCCTGCCCCGGCGAAGCGACACCGCCGATCCGGCCCGCACGTTCCGGACCCACTGGGTACGGCCCCGCGGCGAGAGCAGGAACCGCGCATCGTCGATGCGGAGGACGTTGACCGGACGTGCGGTGACACGTCCGGAGGTGCGTCCGGCGACCAGCAGCTCCTGGCAGTCGCGCGGGGCGGCCCCGAGGCGGACCAGTCGCCCCACCGCCGCATTGGACAGGGCCTGCAGACGGCCCTTTGGATCGATCGATGTCATGTCGCCTCCAATTCGAGAACACTGTTCTTGATTATTGGAGACAGTAAGCTGCAGTGATCAAATAATCAAGAACACTGTTCTTGATTAACTGGAATCGTCGTCCTCGCCATGGGACGATGACCCGAATGGACGAGATCGAACAGGGTGAGCCGACCGGACCGCGGGCCCGCAATCGGGCCGCGGTCGAGAACCGGTTGCGCGCCGCGGGGCGCCGACATCTCGCCGAGCACGGAGCGGCGGCACTGTCGCTGCGGGCCGTCGCGCGAGACATGGAGATCGCCCCGTCGGCCCTCTATCGGTACGTGCGCAATCGCGACGATCTGCTGACCGTCCTGATCGTCGACGCCTACGACGACCTGGCCGACGCCATCGACGCCGCGGTGGCCGAACGCACGACGCCGCAGACACGGTTCGTCGCCTTCGCGAACGCACTGCGCGACTGGGCCCTGGCGCACCCGAGCGAGTACGCCCTGATCTACGGCTCGCCGGTGCCCGGCTATCGGGCCCCGCAGGAACGCACCAACCGCGCGGGCGAACGCCCCCTGATCGCTCTGGCCGCCTTGGTCAGCACGACGTCCGTGCCGACGGTCGCCGGAACTGACGGAGGGATCCAGACTGCGGCGGCCCAGGCACTGCAATCGCTCGGTGCCGAGTCAGCGACACTCGCTCGCGGCATCGCCGTCTGGAATCTGCTGCTGGGATCGGTCTCCAGCGAACTGTTCGAGCAACTCGGTCACGTCACCGACCACCAGGCGGCGGTGTACGCGGGCGTCGTCGACCTCGGTGCCGCGCTGCTGTTCGGGTAGCGGTTCAGGCGCCGGTCAGGTACGACCGCAGAATCGCCTCGACCTGACTGATCTGTTCCACGGGCACCCGCTCGTCGACGCGATGCGCGAGGCTGGGGTCGCCGGGGCCCAGGTTGACCGCGGGGATGCCGAGCGCCGAGAACCGTGAGACGTCGGTCCAGCCGTACTTGGCGCGGAACTTTCCATCGGCGGCCGCGACCAGTGCCGCGGCGGCGGGGTGTGCCAGACCGGGCAGGGCGCCTGCGGCCGAGTCGGTGATCTCGGCCGTCACCGCACCGGACGCGAGCTCCGCTGCGAACACCTCGCTGACGTGCTCGAAGGCCTGTGCGGGACTGCGGTCGGGGGCGAAGCGGAAGTTCACGTCGACGTACGCCGCATCGGGGATCACGTTGCCTGCCACCCCGCCGGAGATCCCGACCGCCGACAGGCCTTCGCGGTACTCGCAGCCGTCGATGTCGACGCGCCGCGGCTGATAGGCGGCGAGCGTCGTCAGCAGCCCGCCGAGTTTGTGGACGGCGTTGTCGCCCATCCAGGCTCGCGCCGAGTGCGCGCGGGTCCCGGTCGCGGTGAACCGGACGCGCAGCGTTCCCTGGCAGCCGGCTTCGATCTGCCCGGCGGTCGGCTCCCCGAGGATCGCGACATCACCCCGCAACCAGTCCGGGAGCTCGCGTTCGATGGCCCCGAGACCGTTGAACTCGGCGGCGATCTCCTCGCAGTCGTAGAAGATCAGCGTGAGGTCGTGGGCCGGATCGTCGAGGGTCGCCGCGAGGTGCAGAAAGACGGCGTCGCCGGACTTCATGTCGACGGTGCCGCAACCGTGCAGCACGTCGCCTTCGGCGTCGGTGACGGTGCGGCGCGAGGGCACGTTGTCGACGATCGGCACGGTGTCGAGGTGTCCGGCCAGGATCACCCGGCTGGGTTTGCCCCGGTCGGTCCGGGCCAGCACGCAGTTGCCGTGGCGCACCACCTCGAAGCCCGAAGTCTGGGCGCGCAGCGCCTCCTCCACGGCGTCGGCGATCTGCGATTCGTCGCGGCTGACGCTCGGAATGTCGACGAGCGCCGCCGTCAAGGCGATGGGATCGGCGGACAGGTCCAGGCGCGGAATGCTCACGGTTCCCATCGTAGAAGCACCGTCGACCGGCGCACGAAAATGTGACCGATCCCGTTGCCACCGCCGCGCGAACTCTTATTAGAATTTCTGAAATGAGCAAACAGGGTGCAGCAGCGATCGGAATCGCAACCGTGTGGAGCAACGACGGCACCACCGTCGTCCTCGACACCTGGTTCCCCGACCCCGGGCTGGTCGACGACCCCGGCGAGACCGGCTCCACCGAACTGACCGGCGAGCAGATCCCCGCCGACCTCCGCCCCCTGGTCGGCGACGACGCCGCCCGCGGTGTCCGCACCATCGCCGTCCGCACCGCGATCGCCGACCTGACGATCGCGCCGATCGACGCACACGACGTCTACCTGCGTCTTCACCTTCTCTCCCACTGCCTGATCGCGCCGCACAGCGCCAACCTCGACGGCCAGTTCGGGCTCCTCGCCAACGTGGTCTGGACCAACTTCGGCCCGTGCGCCGTCGACGGCTTCGAGCTCACTCGCGCGCGTCTGCGCACCCGCGGTCACGTGACCGTGTACTCCATCGACAAGTTCCCGCGGATGGTCGACTACGTGACCCCGAAGGGCGTCCGCATCGGCGACGCCGACCGGGTTCGACTCGGCGCGCATCTCTCCCCCGGCACCACCGTGATGCACGAGGGCTTCGTCAACTTCAATGCCGGAACGCTCGGCAACTCGATGGTCGAAGGTCGGATCTCGGCGGGCGTCGTGGTCGGCGACGGCTCGGACATCGGCGGCGGCGCGTCCACCATGGGCACGCTGTCCGGCGGCGGCAAGGAGATCATCACCATCGGCAAGCGCTGCCTGCTCGGCGCCAACGCCGGATGCGGCATCCCCCTCGGCGACGACTGCGTGGTGGAAGCCGGTCTGTACATCACCGCGGGCACCAAGGTCGTCGGCCCCGACGGTTCGGTGGTGAAGGCCCGCGACCTCGCCGGACAATCGAATCTCCTGTTCCGCCGTAACAGCACCACCGGTGCCGTCGAGGTGTCGGCCAAGGAAGGCGACGGCATCGCGCTGAACGAGGCGTTGCACGCGAACAACTGACGGCGCGTAAATGAATCCCCGATTCGGCCGAATTCTGCCTATTTGAGCAAGTTCTCGCCGTATCGGGGATTCAAATGCGAGGACGCAGATCCGGAGGCAGTCCGCGCCGTCAGTGTCGGCGGCGTCCTGACCTGCGCTTCGGCCCTCAAACGGCACGGGGTGTGGGTGCCTCCCACGCGGAAGTTGCATGTTCGCGGATCGACCTCCTCGGTTCGCAACCATCCGGCCTGGTGCAAACAGCACGGTCGCCCGCCGAGGGTGACCGATGCCGTCGACGACCTGCCGACCGCCCTCCGCCATGCGGCACGATGCCTGTCGACCGAAGAGTTCGTGGTGATCTGCGATTCGATTCTCAACCGCGGCCTGCTGACGCCGTCGGCGTTGGAGGCCGAACTCGGCGGAACCCCGAGGTCCGTGCAGGATGCCTTGTCTCTGGCGGACGGGCGTGCCGAATCGGGAACGGAGACGATGGTTCGGCTCCGCCTTCGCAGACCCAACCTGCAGATCCGGACACAGGTCTCGATCCCGGGCGTCGGGCGGGTGGACCTCGTGGTCGGCACCTCGATGATCGTCGAAGTCGACGGGTATGAGTACCACGCCGATCCCGATCGATTCGAGAACGATCGCCTGCGCGACCTGCAAGCACGGGCACTCGGATTTCACCCGATCCGGCTGACTTATCGACAGGTGGTGCACCAGTGGGACCTGGTGGCACCACTGCTCGCCGAACTGATCAATCGCGGCGACCACCGACGCCCACTCGTCGCGGCCTCGACGTAACTACGGCCACCGCCAGAGCGCCCCGGGCCGCCCGACACCCGACGACGACTCCCGGTCGGATCGCACCGCGATGCGCTTCAGCGTCCGATTGAGATTGCCGCGGTCGACGTCGGAGCCGGTCAGCGACCGGGTCACGTCCAACGCGGTGCGGACGCTGAACTCGCTCCCGGTGAGCGCCGCGGTGAAGGTGAGGTCGCGCCACAGCTTGTCGGCGAGGACCGGGCGAACGTCGGCCAGGATTCTGGTGTGGTCGAAGGCCAAGGGCGGCAACGCCTCCCACGACACCCAGCGCGCGGTTTCCGGGTCCGACGGCTCGAAGCCGCGAACGGCCACCCACGCACTGATCGACAGCGTGGGACCGCGCGGGTCGCGGTGCGGCTCGTCGAAGACCACGAGTTGGCCGACCCCGTCGACCGCTGCCGCCGACACCCCCGCCTTGCCGGCCGCGCGAATCGCGGCGTCGGAGATCCGCTCTCCGGCCCCGAGCAGGACGCCCGGCAGCGCCCAGTCACCGGCGAACGGTTCGGCCGCACGCCGGTGAATCAACACCTCGGCGCCGTCCGCACCGACCCGCAGGACCACGGCGTCGACCGACACCGCCGAGGAGGCGATGTCGGTCGCTGCCGTCACAGATCGGTCCCGACGCCGGTGAGTGCTGTCATGCCGATCAGTCTCTCACCGGCCGATGTCGGTTCTCGATCCCCCCTTCCCGGTCCTCGCGCGACCACGGCCACCGGAACCCCGGCCGCCGCAGCCAACTCGGCGGGGATCTCGTCCGGACCCACGACCTCCAGCACCGGCCGAGCATCGCGTGCTGTCGCGGTCAACCGCTCCTGGTGCGCCAGATCCCGGTAATCGCCGAGCAGGTAGCGGTCCGGTCCCGCGTAGCGCCTCGCCACGGCGACCTCACCGCCCGCGACCAGATCGAGGTGACTCACCGCGAGCGCGTCCAGTCCGCCGTGACGGCGACAGACCTCAGCCGAATAGCGCAGCAACGGCAGATCCAGGTGCCCGACGCGCCACTGCCCCTGGTACCTGCCGGTCCCGTTGTGCGGTTCCGGCAGCGCCAACGCGTCGTCCTCGGTCGGCAGCGGCCCGGCGCCGTGGCGCGTGGCGTACGCCCGCACGACGCCGACCACCAGCGCGGGCGATTCCCCCGCCTCGGCCAGCAGGTCCTGCGCGACACTCGGGAGCGTCGTGCTCCAGGTGGTGTGGGGGTGCAGCCCGCGCCATTCGTCCAGCAGGATCCCCTGCGCCCCTTCGAACAGCACTCGTCCCGCCGAGGCCGCCTCGGCGATCCGCGTCCGGTCGTCGACCACCGTCACCGCCCGACCGAACTCCGCCAGAGCAGCCGCCATCACCCGCACCGACGGCGGCTCGTGGTCGCTGTCGGCGAGCAGCGGCTCGTAGAAATCCCTCAGTGCCATCAGGGTTCGCCGGATCTGCTGCGGGTCGAGACAGTCGGCGACGGTGAGCGCAGGCACGTCGGCGTCGCCGGTCGCCTCGATGTCGTAGAGGACCTCGCCGCGGCGCAGACCCGACTCACTCGCGAGCTGGTACCAGCGCGTCTCTCCGATACCCAGTCCGCACGATCCGTGCCGGGCGTCGCCCCGCTGATCCTCCCGCGTGCGATTGACCGCGATGTGGATCGGCGTCACCACCGCAGCGGCGGGGCTCACCGAGACCATGCCCAGCGGATCGGTCACGCCGAGGCCCTCCAGATCGAGGGCCTCGGCGGCCAACCGCCACGGATCCACCATGACGTGCCTGCTCAGGTGGGTCGGTACGCCGGCGAGCGTGCCGCTCCCGAACAGGCGGAAGGTGTGGTGCCGACCGTCGGCGACCACGTTGTGCGCGGCCTGCGCACCGCCGTTGAAGCGGACCACGGCGGCGGGCCCGAGGCGGGCGCTCAGCCAGTCGACGGTGGCGCCCTTCGTCTCGTCGCCGAAGCCCAGCCCCACCACGACGATGTGCCTGCCGTTCATCTCATCTCTCCTCACATCAGATCGTCGACGCCGTCGTCGGCCCCGGCCGGGAGCCGCGAAGCGACCCCCGCTCCGACCACCGTCCCGGACAGCGGCGCGAGCGCCTTCCCGACGACGTCAGCCGTCTGTGCCCCGACGTCCGACAGGTCGGCCAGCCCGTCGTCGAGGTCGACGACGTCCTCGAGCATCCCGACCGTGACCGCGATCAGATCGCACACCGCGTTCGGATCCTCGAGGAACAGCACGCGCTCACCGAGGACTCCCTTCCAGTGGCCGCGAACCTGCGGGTCGTCGAAGTAGCTGGTCTGCCGCGGCAGGATGTAGAAGACCTCCCACCGCTCCTGCAGTTCGCGGTACACCGACGCCGGGTCGAGGTCGTCGTACACGTCGTCGCCGATCACCTCCCGGATGTGCCGAGCACGCAGCCGCGGTTTGCTCATCTCATCGCCGATGAGGAATACGTAGCCCTTGCGGCCACGCTTCTCCCACGCGTCGGTGACGGTGTGCCGGGCCACGAAGTAGGCGGCGAGCTCGTACGACTCCGTCTTCTGTCCGCCGCCGTTGCCCTCGAGCAGGATGTTGCGGAGCTGATCGTCCATCCGGTTGTCCGACTCGAACTGCCCCACCTGCAGCGGGACGTAGTCGGTCTCCGCGTCGCCGATCGCGCCGAACATGATCTGCGGGTCGGTCGCGTAGCCCTTCCGCAGCAGCAGACCGTGCAGTTGCGCGAGTTGCTTCTGCATGGCGACCGGAACCGATCCCATCGAGCCGGTGACGTCGAACATCACCACGATCGGCGTCGACTGCGGGTGTTCGTCGCTGTCCCGAGATTCCCGCAGCGTGACGCCGAGGGGGTCGAGGTCGGGGTGCGCCTTCCATTCGGTGGCCGGCCGCGCCTTGGTGGACGCGCTGTAGGCGAAGTCCGCCGATCCGGTCCGCGCTCGGAAGGTCGCCGCGGCGCGGTAGGCGTCGTCGCTCCAGTATCCGTTTCCCATGATGTTCTCCTTCTCTCTTCGTGTGGTCGAGTGGCGTGAGCGACGTCAGGCGCTCACGGTGTACGGGAACGGCCGGAAGCGGCGTCGCCCGTACAGGTCTTCCAGCAGGTCGTCGTACTCGTCGAGGAGTGCGACGGCGGCGGGACGCATCCGAGGTGCACGCTGCATGCACCCGGCGGCGAAGGCGAGCTGTCGCCGCTGCGTCGGTGCCAGCAACGTGCGCATGGTGGCGTGCACCATGTACACGTCGAGTGCCGCACTCGCCGGTTCGTTCGCGTCGGGCGGGTAGAGATCGCGTCGCGACGCGATCCGCCCCGGCAACTGTTCCCCGGGCGCCGAGGCGAACGACCAGCCCGCCAGCACCACGCCGTGCCCCTCCGGGTGGATCAGCACGTTCTCGGGAACCAGCGCTCCGTGCACCAGACCCGCGAGATGAGCGCCGGCGACCGCCCTCAGCAGGCGGCGATGGATCCACGCCCAGTCCCGTCCGTCCAGCCCTTCGGGTCGAGCCGCAGCGACGGTCGCCAGATCGACGAAGCCCTCGGCGGCCCCGTGCGCCGACAGCACATCGGCCGTTCGGGTGGTGCCCGAACCCGCGTCCAGCAGGTCGGCGGTGTCGAGCAGTCGCGGGAAGTACGGCGCAAGCCAGGTGTTCTCGGGCCGGTCGGTCAGCGCCCGGAGCCTGCGGAGCGCAGCACGTTCACGCTCGAGGAAGCGTCCCGACGATGCACTGCGCGACACCTTGATCGCCACCCGGTCTCCGGATTCGGACGTCGCCGCGTACACCGCGCTGACGCTCCCCTGCACCGGCGAACCGATCACCGTGTACCGGCCGCGACGACCGCTCACCACGCCGGCAGGCCCCCGCCACTCGTCGTACCGCGCGACCAGCCGTTCGAAAGCAGCCGCGACAGCTGGGTCGCCGGCATTGCGATCCGGGTGCAGCAGCGCCGCCAGGCGACGGAACTCGCGTCGCCCGACACGGGGCGAGCCGTCGGCGGGACCGAACAGATCCGCGGCGTTCCGGGCCGCGGCGACAGTCTCGATCGCTCGGAGTGTTTCGGTGTTCATGCATTTTAGTCTAAGTGACTAATATTGGTCGCGCAAGGCCTCCTCCGTAAATGAATCCCCGATTCAGGCCGATATCGCCTTTTCGGGCGAGTTCCCGGCCTATCGGGGATTCATTTACGCGAGTGTCGAGACCTACGACAACCGCGCGACGGCGGCGTCGATCCGCTCGTCCGTACCGGTCAGCGCCATGCGGATGTGTCGGGCGCCCGCGGGGCCGTAGAAATCGCCGGGGGCGACCAGGATGCCGCGTTCAGCGAGCCACCGCTGGGTGGCGCGAGAATCCTCACCGCGAGTAGCCCAGAGGTACAGACCGGCTTCAGAGTGATCGATGGTGAAGCCCGCGCCGATCAACGCGGTCCGCAGCTTGTCGCGGCGAAGTCGGTAGCGCTCACGCTGGGCGTCGACGTGCACGTCGTCGTTCAGCGCGGCGACGGTGGCCCCCTGAATCGGGAACGGAACGATCATGCCCGCATGCTTGCGCACCGCGAGCAGTTCGGCGATCAAGCCGCGGTCGCCCGCGAGGAATCCCGCGCGGTACGAGGCCAGATTCGAGACCTTCGACAGCGAGTGAACCGCGATGAGGCCGGTATGGTCGCCGCCGCAGACCTCGGGATGGAGCACGGAGTAGGCCGCGCCCTCCCACGTGAGACCGAGATAGCACTCGTCGGACACCACGACCGCACCGCGCTCGCGCGCCCAGTCGACGATGGCCCGGAGTTCGTCGACGCCCTGGACCCGACCGGTGGGATTCGACGGACTGTTGAGATAGATCAGGACCGGATCGCGATCGCCGATGGCCGCGACGGTGTCGGCGCGATGGATCTCCGCACCGGCGAGCAGGGCCCCGACCTCGTATGTGGGGTACGCGACCTCGGGGATCACGACGAGTTCGCCTGCGGGAACGCCGATCTGCGTCGGCAGCCCGGCGATGACCTCCTTGGTGCCGACCACCGGCAGAATCGACGACTCGTCGAGCCCGGAGATTCCGAACCGCCTGTCGAGCGCCCCGACTGCCGCCTCGCGCAACTCCCGCGTGCCCACCGTCGCCGGGTAACCGGGGAACTCCGACGAGGCGTCGAGCGCCGCGCGGATCACCGGGTCCACCGGATCCACCGGCGTGCCGACCGAGAGGTCGACGATGCCGTCGGGGTGAGCCGCCGCCAGCGCCTTCGCGTCAGCGATGGTGTCCCACGGAAAGTCCGGCAGGGCCGAGGTCACCGGCCGCAGCCGGCTGTTCGTCGATCGAGGCAGCGCGGTCACTGACGAATCAGCCCTCTTCGCCCATCGGCGGCAACGCCTTGATGAACGCCGGATCGAAGTCGGTCTTGCCGACCTTGCTGGCACCGCCGGGCGAACCGAGATCGTTGAAGAAGTCGACGTTGGCACTGACGTACGGCTCCCACTCGTCGGGCACGTCGTCTTCGTAGAAGATGGCCTCGACGGGACACACCGGCTCGCAGGCACCACAGTCCACGCACTCGTCGGGCTGGATGTAGAGCATGCGCCCGCCCTCGTAGATGCAGTCCACCGGGCACTCTTCAACACAGGCCCGGTCGAGGACGTCGACGCAGGGCTCGGCGATGATGTAGGTCACTACGCTTCTCCTTCACTGCACGATTCCTCCTCGGCGCCCAGGGCTGGTGAGCGCAGCGGAATCATGTCGCACTAAGAGTATCCACCCTGGGGCCCGATCCCCGACCGCCGCCCCACGCCGCATTCGTCACGTCGACTCGACCTGCGAATAGTTTTGCTCAACCTGATGAAAACTCGCAGGCACACCCCGGAGTTCCAAACGAGCCCACCCGCGACACCCACGCGCAAGACTGGATATTCCACCTCACCCCGGTGATCATCACCACGGCCCGAATAGATACCCCCTGGGGTATATTGGGGATACCCCCAGGGGTATGACAACGAAGGAGAAGCGCCTTGAAGATTCTGGTTGTCGGCGGAGTCGCCGGCGGAATGAGCGCAGCGGCACGGGCACGTCGCCGCAACGAGAACGCTGAGATCGTCGTGTTCGAGCGTGGAGATCACCCCTCGTTCGCCAACTGCGGCCTGCCCTACTACGTGAGCGGCGAGATCGACGACGAGTCGTCGCTGCTCGTGCAGACTCCCGAATCGCTCAAGAGCGCACTCGACATCGACGTCCGCGTCCGCCACGAGGTGGTCGGCGTCGACCCCACCGCCCAGACCGTTCAGGTGACTCACGACGGCACCACCTCCGAGTGGACGTACGACGCGCTGATCCTCTCCCCCGGCGCACTCGCCGTCCGACCCCCGCTGCCCGGCATCGACTCACCGCGCGTGCAGACCCTCCGCACCGTCGGCGACGCGGCGCGGATGCGCACCGAGGTCGAGGCCGGAGCCACCCGGGCTGTTGTCCTGGGCGCCGGATTCATCGGGCTCGAGGCCGCCGAAGGCCTGCGGATGCAGGGCCTGGCGGTCGACGTCGTCGAACTCGCCCCGCATGTGCTGCCGCCGCTCGAGACCGAACAGGCAGCCCTGATCCAGGCCGAGCTCCGCGAGATGGGCATTGCACTGCACACCGGAGTCGCCGCCACGGCCATCGAGTCCGGCGCCGACGCCGACACGGTGGTCCTGGCCGACGGCACTCGCATCGACGCCGACATCGTGGTCCTGTCCGTCGGTGTCCGTCCGGACACCGCGGTCTTCGAGGCCGCGGGCGTCGCCTGCGAACGCGGGGCCATGATCGTCGATGGGCACGGTCGCACCAACCTCGACCGCATCTGGGCGGTCGGCGACGCGACCGTCAGCACCGATTCGGTCACCGGCCTGCGCAGGCCGGTCGCCCTCGCCGGCCCGGCCAACCGCGCAGGCCGCCTGGTGGCCGACCACATCATCGACCCGGAGTCGGCACGGCCCATTCCGCAGCCGGTCGGCACCTCGATCGTTCGCGTCGGTTCGCTGACCGCGGCGATGACCGGTGCCAACCGTGCCGCGCTCGACCAGTCGGGCATCGACTACCGCACCGTCCACCTGCACCCGGGCAGCCACGCGGGCTACTTCCCCGGCGCAGAGCAGATCCACCTGGTGATGCACCTGCGGGCCGACGACGGCCTGATCCTGGGCGCGCAGGCGGTCGGTTCCGACGGCGCCGACAAGCGGATCGACGTCCTCGCCACCGCCATTCGCAACCGGATGACCGGACCCGACCTGATCGACCTGGACCTCGCCTACGCCCCGCCGTACGGCTCGGCGAAGGATCCGGTGAACATGGCGGGCATGATCTCGGAGAACGTCGTCAGCGGCGCCCTCGAGCTCTGGTACGCCGACCAGTACAACGAGAACGAGTCCGAACACCTGATCCTGGACGTCCGCGGCCCGGACGAGCAGGACGCCGACCCGGTGCCCGGAGCACTCTGCATCCCGCACACGCAGGTGCGCGAACGCCTCACCGAGATCCGCGAGGCCGCCGACGGCCGCCCGATCCGCGTGCTGTGCGCCAGCGGCGTCCGCTCGTACCTCGCCTACCGCGTACTGCGCGCCGACGGCCTGCCCGCGGCCAACCTGTCCGGCGGTCTGCTGACGCTCCGCGCCTACCAGGCCGGCTGACCACCCGACCAGACCATCCGATCCACTTTCTGTACGACCCGAGGAGACATCCATGTGCCAACAAGCAACCTGCAAGACCTGCGGCAAGACCACCTGGCGCGGCTGCGGCCGTCACGTAGACCAGGTGATGCGCGGCGTGCCCGCGTCGAGGCGCTGCCAGGGACACCCGGATAAGCCGGGCCTGATGCAGCGCCTGTTCGGGGCCAAGTAGCCCCGCACCGGATCAGACGAGGCCGACGCCCACCAGCGGAGCCTCCACTCGGCCGTACTCCGTCGTTCGTTGACGCGGAGTGCGGCCGATCCCGTTCACGATGTCGTGCAGTTCGGCGACCGTTTTAGCCGAACCGTGCTGGCTGCCCGCCATCCGCGAGATGGTCTCTTCCATCAGCGTCCCGCCGAGATCGTCGGCACCGCCGCGGAGCATCACCCGCGTGCCGTCCACGCCCAGCTTCACCCAGCTGGTCTGCACGTGATCGATGCGTCCGTGGAGCATCAGGCGTGCCAGCGCGTGCACCGCGCGATTCTCCCGACGCGTGGGGCCGGGGCGCGACGCACCGGCCAGGTACAGCGGCGACGACTGGTGCACGAACGGCAGTGGCACGAACTCGGTGAAGCCGCCGGTCCGGTCCTGGATGTCGCGCAAGGTGTTCAGGTGCCCGACCCAGTGACGCGGGGCGTCGACGTGGCCGTACATCATGGTCGAACTCGACGGGATCCCCAGCTCGTGCGCGGTCGAGATGACCTCGATCCACGACGCCGTCGGCAGCTTGCCCTTGGTGAGGACCCAGCGGACCTCGTCGTCGAGGATCTCGGCGGCGGTCCCGGGAATAGAGCCGAGGCCCGCAGCCTTGAGCTCCGACAGCCAATCGCGGATCGACTCACCGCCGCGCGACGCGCCGTTGACGATCTCCATCGGGCTGAAGGCGTGCACGTGCATCGACGGCACGCGTTCCTTGATGGCCCGGACCAGGTCGACGTAACCCCCGACCGGCAGTTCCGGGTCGATGCCACCCTGCATGCAGATCTCGGTGGCGCCGTCGACGTGCGCTTCCCAAGCCCGGTCGGCCACCTCCGACGTCGACAGGGTGAAGGCGTCGGCATCCCCCTTGCGCTGCGCGAACGCACAGAACCGGCAGCCGGTGTAGCAGATGTTGGTGAAGTTGATGTTCCGGTTCACCACGTAGGTGACGTCGTTTCCGACCACGTCCGCGCGGATCGCGTCGGCCAGCGCCGCAAGGGCGTCGAGGCCGTGTCCGTCGGCTTCGGCGAGTGCCAGATAGTCGTCGTCGGAGAGGCCCGCGGGATTGTTCTCAGCGCGTCTCAGCGCCGCGGCGACCTCCGACTCCAAGTGCACCGGAGCCGAACTGCCCAGCTCGAGCACCTGCTCGCGAATGGTGTCCCAGTCGCCGAACGCGTTGTCGATGTCGCTGCGGGTGTCGGTGTTGCGCCCATCGACGTCGATGGCCGAGTTCAGGTCCACACGGCCGGAGGAGGCCCACTCGTCGTCCGGTTCCTGCCACGGCAATCCGGTCGGCTTGACGTCGGCTGCCAGACCGGTGGTCGGATCGGCGAGCGCGGCGACGTGCTGCGCGATGCGCGGGTCGATCCACGGATTGCCCGCCTTGACGTACTTGGGCTGCGCCGCGATGCGCTCCACTAGGCGGTAGTCTGCCGACGCGGTGAGCTCGGCGAGGGTGTCGAGGTTGGGCCAGGGGCGTTCGGGGTTCACGTGATCGGGGGTGAGCGGTGAGACGCCGCCCCAGTCGTCGACGCCGGCGGCCACGAGCGCCCGGCAGTCGTCGCCGGAGACCAGATTCGGCGGGGCCTGGATCCGCATGCGCGGACCGAGGACCAGGCGGGCCACCGCGATGGCCGCGAGGAACTCGTCGATCTCCGCATCCGGCGCCCCGCGCATCGCGGTGTCGGGCTTGGCGCGGAAGTTCTGCACGATCACTTCTTGGATGTGGCCGAAGGCCTTGTGCGATTTCCGAATGGCGAAGATCGACTCGGCGCGCTCACGAAGGTTCTCGCCGATGCCGACCAGGATGCCCGTGGTGAACGGGACCGACAGCCGTCCGGCGTCGGTCAGGACGCGGAGCCGGACTTCCGGATCCTTGTCGGGGCTGCCGTAGTGGCACTCGCCCTTGTCGGTGAAGAGTCGACGAGCCGTGGTCTCGAGCATCATGCCCATCGAGGGCGCCACCGGCTTGAGCCGGTTGATCTCCTCCCAGGTCATCACGCCGGGATTGAGGTGCGGGAGCAGTCCCGTCTCCTCCAGCACGCGGATCGCGGCGGCTCGGACGTAGTCCAGCGTCGAATCGTATCCGCGCTCGTCAAGCCAGGCCGCGGCCTCGGGCCAGCGCTCCTCCGGCCGGTCGCCGAGGGTGAACAGCGCTTCCTTGCACCCGAGTTCCGCGCCCCGGCGGGCCACGTCGACGATCTCGTCGATCTCCATGTACATCCCCTTGCCCTCGCGGGCGAGGGCGCCGGGCACGGTCACGAACGTGCAGTAGTGGCATCGATCGCGACACAGGTGGGTGATCGGGATGAAGACCTTGCGCGAGTAGCTGATCTGACCATCGCGACCGTCGGCGGCGAGGCCGGCGTCGCGGACGCGTCCGGCGGCCTCGCAGAGCGCCCGGAGGTCGTCGCCGCGCGCGGCCAGCAGCACCGCGGCCTCGTCGACGTTGAGGACCGCACCGTCGCGCACTCGACGCAGGGCGCGGCGCATCGCAGAACTGGACGGTGCCGGAGAACTGGACGGTGCCGGAGGCGAAGCGATCGGACCCGTGGGTTGAGACGCCTGCGAGTTCGGCACAGCGTCCGAGTTCGGCACGGCGTCGTCAGAGGAAGTGGTCACTTCTCCGATGTTAACCACCTCGCCGACCCGAGGTCGCCCCACCGGTGCGGTAGGCCGGGATCAGGTCCGGTCTGGGCGATTCGCAGTGATGGCCTTCATCCTCGTGTTCGACACCCAGTAGCCGGGCAGCGCCAGCCCACAGGCCAGCAGCAGAAGCAGCTGCCAGCCGCCGATGAACGCGGCGCTGCCGAACAGCGGCAGCATCGCCAGCACGGTCACCAGGGTCCAGGCGCCGAGCGGTGCGTACTGCCAGGAGGTGTCGGTGCACATCGACGCCAGCTTCAGCAGCAGCACGTTGACCGCACCGGCGACGAGCACGGTGATCGGCGCAGACACACCGCCGATCCGGATCATCAGAAACGCGGCGGTGAGGATGCCGAGGAGGAATCCGCTGACGGTGAGGACGGCCAGGTCGAAACGATCGCCGCGGTTCACCACTCCACCCCCGCGAAGAGGTCCGTCTCGACTGCGCCGTCCACCCGACCGGCGTCGGTCCGGATGAAGTGCTCGGTTGACATCACCGGCTGAATGATGTTGTTGCTGAGCGCGAACTCCGTGCGCGACGGAGCGACGGTGACCTGTGTGGCGTGCGCGGCCAGAGCTCGCACTTTGCGATCGAGGACATTGCTGACGTCGACGGCGGCGGTCACCTCGCGGTCGGGATAGCTGGGCAGTTCATCCGGGCCCGGCATCCGCCAGCCTGCGGGCACGTCCGAGACGGCGGCCAGGCCGCGCGCGAGCTCGGAGGCCTGCGTCACCGACTCGTACACCTTGAACGTGCGGCGCAGACGCGCTTGCGCGAGCGGGATGGCAGCCGACGAGATCTCGTGCACGCGTTTGTGGTCGGGGTGCCCGTAGGTTCCGGCTTCGTCGTACGTGACGACCACCTGCGGTGCGAAGGCGACCAGCTCCGCCGCCAGTGCCTCCGCGAGTTCGTCGGCCGCGGCCTGGAACAGCGCGCGCGGATTCGACGCCGACGGTGTCCCCGCCATCCCGGAGTCGCGCCACCGACCCGCTCCACCGAGGAAGCGGGGTCGAGGACCCACCACGCCGGGCGGGGTCAGTGCGGCGAGCGCGGCGTCGAGTTCCCCGATCCGGAATCCACCGAGCTGATCGGCTCCGCCGTCGGCGACGAGGTGCGCCCACCGGTCGCCGATCACTTCGCCCTCCTCGCCGAGGGTGAAGGTCACCACGCGGACGTCGACGCCGCGCGACAGGTACTCGGCGATCGTGCCGCCGGTCATGATCGTCTCGTCGTCCGGGTGGGCGTGCACCAGCAGCAGCCGTGCGCGAGCGGCGGTCACCTCAGCGACCATCGGTCGGCGCCGCCGAACACGCCGACCTGGATCGGTCCGCCGAGTTCGACGCCCGCGATGCGATCGGTGACCGCCGAGAACAGGGTGTCTTGGAAGATCGGCAAGTAGACGGCCTTGTCGGCCAGCAGCGGTTCCGCCTGCTGGAGCTGACTGGTCGGATCGTCCGTGCCCATCGCGGCCTCGGCCAGTGCGATGAGCTCCGGATCGCACAGCCCCGAGACGTTGCCGGTGTAGCTGTCGTCAGCACTGACGTTCTGCTCCGGCTTCTTCGACGTGGTCGTCGCATCGGGCGCCGTCGGCGTGGTCGGCAGCACGGTCTGGTCGGACGACTCCTCGTCGTTGGGCTCCACGGTGTGAGCTCCGGCCTCGGTGCCCTTGGGCGGCGCCTGGCAGGCCACCTGGGAGGCGAACTCGGCGGCGGGGCTGCCCCCGACGCCGGTCCAGCCGACCACCAGATCGACGCGACCGGCGGTCAGTGCCGATCCGTAGAGCTCGGTGTTCGACATGCCGACCACGCTGGCGCGGACCCCGCGCGACCGCAACTGATCGGCCATCGTCTCGGCGGCGGCCATGGTGCGCTGGTCGGCGTTGGTGGCCCCGATGCGGACGGTGAGATCCTTGCCGTCGGCCTGAATCGGCGCGATGTCGTATGGGAGGGCCGGAATGTCGGCGGGAACCAGCGCAGGCGGGGTCGAGGTGGGCGAGGGCGTCTGCGAGGCACTCGGAGCGGGCGGCGCCGGGCGCGGGGTGGGCGTGCCGGGGCGGTAACCGGCCGAGGCGAGCAGAGCCAGGATCTCGTCATCGGTCGGCCGAGCCCGGTCGACCGGGGTGTAGTCGGCGTCCGACGGCGCGAAGACGGTATTGGCGAACGGGGTCACCACGGTGTCGCCCGCGGCGGCCGCGGTGATCAACCGTCCGTCGAGCATGCCCAGGATCGCGGCACGCACGTCCCTCGACTTCATCGACTCCGACCGCGCGTTCACGTTGACGGCGAGTGCTCGGGTGGTGGGCAGGCGACCGCTGGTGACGCCGGGGATGGCGCCGAGCTCGGCCGCCGATGCCGCTCCCGTGGGCAATGCGGCCAGCGTCGAGTCGCCGTTTCGGATGGTCTGCGCCATCTGCTGCGGGCTGCCCGCACGACGCAGCACCACCTGGTCGATCTCCGGCGGCTTCCGCCAGTAGCGGTCGTTGCGGATGAGACGGACCTCATCGCGTGCCCGATCGATCGAGTAGATCTGGAAGGGGCCGGCGGTGACCGGCTTGCCCTTGTCCATGCCCACCTGGAATCCAGTGGGGTCCGACCTCAGGGTGTGGCTCGGCAGCAGGTTGTTGAACAGCTGACGCCAATCCGGGTAGGCGCTGCTGAACGTGACGGTGACGACCTTGCCGCCGCCGGAGGTCTGGACGTCGGAGATGGCGCGATACCCCGCGGGCGCGATCACATTCGGCTGTCGCGACATCTGCTCCCAGAGATAGAGGAAGTCGTCGCCGGTCACCGGCAGCCCGTCGGACCACTGGGCGTCGTTGACGATCTTGTACTCCACCTTGAACGGTGCGTACGAGACCACCTCTGCGGCGGTCAGCAGGGCGTCGTTCATCCGCCACTGCTCGCCGGTGGGAGTGTTGACGGGGACGAACGGGCTCGGCAGCGTCATGGCCGCGATGGCCGTGGTGACCGTGCCCTGGTCCGCCCCGAGGTGCGGGTTGAAGCCCGCGCCGATGGTGTCGGTGGCGACCGTGACGGTCCGCTCGTCCGGGTACTCGTTCGGCGTGTGCGTCGGCAGCGTCTCGCGCACCGGCGGCGGCGGATCCGCCATGCATGCGGTAGCCGTGAACCCGACGAGCCCGGCCATTGCGATCACGGAGATACGCGCGAGCACGGTCCTCATCCGCATTCCCCTATCCCTGAAGTCGGTTCGGTTCGGCTCCGCAGGAAGCGGTTCCGGTGTCCGGCCCATCGTAGCCACAGCGACAAGTGTCCCTCCCGCGCGGAGCGGGAGGGACACACTTGTCGATGTCAGGCGTTGGCGTCGCGATTCTTGGCGCGCGACCGCTCGCGGGCACGAGTGGTCGAATCCAGGTTGACCTTGCGGACGCGGCACACCTCGGGGGTCACCTCGACGCACTCGTCGCCGGCACAGAACTCCATCGCCGCTTCCAGATCGAGCTCCATCGGCTTCGCGAGAGTCTCCATCACGTCGGCCGACGACTGCCGCATGTTGGTGAGCTTCTTCTCACGGGTCACGTTGATGTCGAGGTCCTCCTGGCGGGGGTTGATGCCCACCACGTGGCCTTCGTAGCTGTCGTCGCCGGGGTTCACGAAGAACGTGCCGCGGTCGGCGAGCTGGATCATTGCGAACGGCGTGACGGTGCCTGCGCGGTCGGAGACCAGCGAACCGGTGTGGCGGGCGCGGATCTCACCGGCCCACGGCGCGTACTCGTGGAAGACGGCGTTGGCGATGCCGGTGCCGCGGGTCTCGGTCATGAAGTCGGTGCGGAAACCGATCAGACCGCGCGAGGGCACCTCGAACTCCATGCGGACCCAGCCGGAGCCGTGGTTGTTCATCTGCTCCATGCGGCCCTTGCGCGCTGCCAGCAGCTGGGTGACGGCGCCGAGGTATTCCTCGGGGACGTCGACGGTGAGGTGCTCGAACGGCTCGTGGGTCTTGCCGTTGACCTGGCGGGTGACCACCTGGGGCTTGCCGACGGTGAGCTCGAAGCCCTCGCGGCGCATCTGCTCGACGAGGATCGCGAGCGCCAGCTCGCCACGTCCCTGGACCTCCCAGGCGTCGGGACGGCCGATGTCCTGCACGCGGAGCGAGACATTGCCGATCAGTTCGCTGTCGAGACGGTCCTTCACCATGCGAGCGGTGAGCTTGTGGCCTTTGACGCGACCGGCGAGCGGCGAGGTGTTGGTGCCGATGACGGCGGAGATGGCCGGCTCGTCGACCGAGATGCGCGGCAGCGCGACGGGGTTGTCGGGGTCGGCGAGGGTGTCGCCGATCATGATCTCCGACATGCCCGCGACGGCGACGATGTCGCCCGCGACGGCCTCTTCGGCCGGCGCGCGGTCGACGCCCAGGGTCACCAGGAGTTCGGTGATCTTGGCGCGCTCGATCACGGCTTCGCCGTCGACCTCGCGGCACCAGGACACCTGCTGACCCTTGCGGAGGGTGCCGTTGTGAATGCGGACCAGCCCGATGCGGCCGAGGAACGGCGAGGCGTCGAGGTTGGTGACGTGTGCCTGCAGCGGGGCGTTGACGTCGCCCTTCGGTGCGGGAACGTGGTTGATGAGGACGTCGAACAGCGCGTCCAGGTTCTCGCCGTCGGGAACGCTGCCGTTCTCCGGCTGCTCGGTGCTGGCGATGCCCGCGCGGCCCGAAGCGAAGAGGACCGGCAGATCCAGAGCCAGCTCGGCGGCTTCGGCGGCCTCCTCGTCGAGGTCGGAGGCGAGATCCAGGAGCAGGTCCTGGGCCTCGGTGACGATCTCGCCGATGCGGGCGTCCGGGCGGTCGGTCTTGTTCACGACCACGATCACCGGCAGCGACGCGGCCAGCGCCTTGCGGAGCACGAAACGCGTCTGCGGCAGCGGGCCCTCGGACGAGTCGACCAGCAGGACGACGCCGTCGACCATCGACAGGGCGCGTTCCACCTCGCCACCGAAGTCGGCGTGGCCGGGGGTGTCGATGACGTTGATGACGTACTCGGTGCCGTCGGGCTGACGACGGTGCACTGCGGTGTTCTTGGCGAGAATGGTGATGCCCTTCTCGCGCTCGAGGTCGCCGGAGTCCATGACGCGGTCGACGAGTTCGGCGCGCTCGCCGAACACGCCCGACTGACGCAGCATCGCGTCGACCAAGGTGGTCTTGCCGTGGTCGACGTGCGCCACGATCGCGACGTTGCGGAAGTTGGTACCAGCGCTCACTAAGGTCTCTTTCGAATCGGTTCCAGGTTCTGGGCGGTCGGCGCGGAGCGCGACCGGCAGTTCGCGATCGACCTGGGCGGCCGGTCAGCGATCAACCCGTTAAGGGTACGGCAATCTTCCACCCGGTGGCGACGGACAGTTGCGTAACCATGGTTAGGCTGAGCTAAAGTTCAGCTATGGGAAAGACCAGTCCGGCAAAGGTCGCGCAGCTCAAGCCGAAGAAGAAGTGCTGCAAGAAGTCGACCCGGTGTCTGCGCTGCCCAGTGGTCATCCATCGGATGAAGAAGCTCGACTGCGACCACCTGTCGAAGAAGCAGGCCAACAAGGCCCTCAAGAAGGCGCGTGCGGCCTAAGCCGCAGTTCAGCAACCATTTCCTGCGCCCAGCCGCGGTCGTTCGGCACGACCTTCCCGGCGGCCATCAGCGCAGTCAGCCCCTCGGCGTCGACCCAGCGAATCGCGCGATGCTCTACCGCGCGCGGAGTTCCGGAGACGATCTCGGCCCGCATCGCGACCAACGTGAGACCGTCCCTGGGACGCACCACATCGCGCAGCGAAGCTCCCACCGACACCACAACGTCGAGTTCCTCACATAGTTCGCGCACAAGGGCCGCTGCGGGCGACTCGCCCGTTTCCACTTTGCCGCCCGGCAGTTCCCACAGGCCCGCGACAGCTTCGGGATAGTCCCGCTGCGCCAACAGAATCCGGTCGCCGCGGAGCACTGCTCCGGCTACCACCAGAACCTCGCCGACGCTCACCCGACCACCGCCAGGGCCCCGGCGTCCAGGTGGATCCGGACCCGATCTCCGGGAGCGACTGTGTGTGAACTCACACCGTCGTACACCGCTCCGGCCACGGCGATCCGCACCCGCCAGGACGAGACCATCGCGGCCGCGTGCTCGACCACCGCGTCGCCGTCGACGTCCGGCACCGCCACCAGGGCCTCCGGCCGCAGCGCGACGCGACACTCACCGTCGGCCAGGCGACCGAAACTGAGGTCGTCGGCCAGACTCGCCCGACCGATCGCGGTCTCGACGACGCCGTCGCGCAGCGTGCCCGGGATCACCGCACGCGAGCCGAGGAAGGCGGCAGTCTCCTCGTCGACCGGGCGGTGCCACAGCCGCGACGTCGCATCGGTCTGGACGATGCGACCGGCCCGCATCACCGAGACCGTGTCGGCCATCAGCGCGGCCTCCCGGTGGTCGTGGGTCACCAGGATCGTCGGGGTCCCCGACTCCCGGACGATCTCCCCGATCGACTCCGCGAGCGCCTCGCGCAACTGCGAGTCGACGGCGGCCAGTGGTTCGTCGAGCAGCAGCAGTCGCGGGCTCGGCGCCAGCGCCCGCGCCAGCGCGACGCGCTGCGCCTGCCCGCCCGACAGCTCGGCGACCGATCGGTCGGCGTACCCGCGCAGATGCACCAGGTCCAGCATCTCGTCCACCCGGCTGCGGGCTGTCGCCCCGCGGATCCCGCGTCGCCCGAGTCCGTACGCGATGTTCTGACGCACGGTGCGGCCGGGAAACAGCTGGCCGTCTTGAAAGACGACGCCGAAGTCGCGCTTGTGCGGAGGGACGTCGGCGAGCGAACGACCGTCCCACGAGATCGCTCCGCCTGCGATCGGCTCCAGGCCCGCGATCGCGCGCAGCAGGGTCGACTTGCCGCACCCGGAGGGTCCGAGGAGCGCCGCGACAGTCGCGGCGCCGGTCCCCGCCGACCAGTCGACGGCAGCCAACGCCTCGAACCGGCCGTAGCGGACGGACACCTGCATCAATGTCAGCATTTACCGCTCCTTCTCCCCCGCTGTCGTCTCCCCCGTTGTCTCGGCCGCCACCGGGTCGGGAACGTCGGCCCGGCGCGGCCGATTCGTCGTCGATCCCACGCCGAGCAACTCGATGCCTGCGATCACCACCGCGCTCACCACCACCAGGAGCACCGAGGCCGCCATCGCCGTTGCCAAGCTGTCGGCCCCGGGCCGACCCATCAGCGAACCGATCATCACCGGCAACGTCGTGGTGTCCGGGCGCGCCAGGAACGTGGTGGCGCCGAACTCGCCGATGGCCATCACGAACGCGAACCCGGCGGCCGCACACAGCGAGCGCGCCGTCAACCGCAGGTCCACAGAGATCAGGACCCACAGCGGTCGCGCGCCGAGGACGAGTGCGGCATCGCGCAGTCGCGGCGGCACCTGCTGGAGCGCCGAAATCATGATTCCGGCGACCACGGGGACCGCCAGTAGCGCCTGCACCGACGGAATCACCAGCGGCGAGTTCGCGATCTCCGTCGGCAGCGTCGCCACGACGAGGAGATAGCCGAACCCGAGTGTCACGGCGCTGACGCCGAGCGGAAGCACCGCGAGCATCGCCGTGAACTCCGCGGACCAGCCGCCGCCGCGGGTCACCGAGACCGCGACGAGGAAGCCGATCACCACCGCGAGGGTCATCGCGGCCAGCGCGCTCGTCAGCGAGTACTGCAGCGACACCCACGCCGAACCGCCCGCCCCCGACGCGGTCAACGACCGATAGCCGTCGAGCGTCCATGCCGCCCCGTCGGGCCGCACCGACCGCAGCACCAGCGACGCCACCGGAAGCAACAGCCAGACGGCCACCCACACCTGCGTCGCGAGCACCGGAATCCACGTCCAGCCGCGCACCGGTCGACGACCTTCGCGGCCCAGCATCGGCGGTCCGCCCGCGGTGCTGCGACCGCCGACGATGCGCGCCAGGACCAGGGCGCAGGCCACCACCGCGATCTGCAGCATCGAGAGCGCCACCGCCTCGGGGATGCGGAACTCGGCGATGGCCTGCTGGTAGATCTCCGTCTCCAGCGTGCGCGCTTCGCCGTTGCCGAGGACGATGACGACCCCGAAGCTCGTGGAGCAGAACAGCAGGACCAGCGCGGCCGCAGCGGCCACGGCCGGCGCGATGCGCGGGACCACCACGTCCCAGAATGCGCGGATCGGCGTCGCGCCGAGCGAGCGCGCGGCTTCGACGGTCCGCGGATCGACGTGCGCCCACGCCGCGGTCACCACGCGAACCACCACCGCGACGTTGAGGAAGATGTGCGCGAGCAGGATCGCGGTCCACCCGCCGTCGACGCCGAGGAAGTCGAGCGGCCCGGTCAACAGCGCGCGGAAGGCCACGCCGACCACCACGGTCGGCAGCACGAACGGGACGGTCACGATGACCCGCAGCACGGCCGTCCCGCGCAGCCGGACGGAAGCGAGCAGCCACACGATGGGCGCGGCGACCAGCACCGCCAAGACCGCTGACGCCGCGGCCTGGGCCAGGGTGACGGCGAGCAGGTGCCACCCGTCGACGTCGTCGAGGAGGCCGAACACGCCTGCGGTCGTGCGTTGATCATCGCCCGCACGGCGCACCAGGGCCACCAGCGGCCAGATGAAGAGGACGGCGACGAACAGCGCGGGCACGATCGTGGCAGCGCGCATGATCGGCGAGACGCGACGCCTACCGGCGCGCCCGGGTGCGGTCGACGGCGTCATCGTCAGCGCTTGACGACGTCCCGCCATTCCTTGAGCCACTCCTCGCGATGCTCCTTGATGTACTCGGGCTGCATGGTCACGGTCCAGGCCGGAGCCGGCGCGGTCTGGCGCCAACTGTCGGGCAGGCGCACGTCCTTCTGCACCGGGTAGACATACATCGACGCCGGGAGGGCGGCCTGGACCTCGGGGCTGAGCATGAAGTCGACGAGCTGCTTGGCTCCGTCGACATTGGCGG
>NZ_JAAYXO010000021.1 GCF_012515855.1 Gordonia sp. (in: high G+C Gram-positive bacteria) | reverse complement strand
CGACTTCCCGTGGAACAGGACCGAGGAATGTCCGGACCACGGCGCGGAGATCACCGCGGGCAGGGAGCGGCAGCACCGTGCGACCCTCGCATTGCGAGAAGCGGTCCGGACAGCGGTGACTACGACATCTACTACGGAACCCGGTAGGTCCACTCCGGCGTACTGAACTTCTCGTCGACCAACTCTCGCGCCGCGGACATCTCTGCTTCGGAGTATCCCGCTTCCCGGGTTTCGTACCGCGTGCGGAAGTGGGCGAGGAACGCGTCGATGATGTCGGCGCGCGTCATCCCGGTCTGCGACCGCATCGGATCGACTCGCTTGCCCGAACTGGTGATGCCCTTGTCGGAGATCTTCTCGCGGCCGATCCGGAGGACCTCGGTCATCTTGTCGGCGTCGATGTCGTACGACATCGTCACGTGGTGCAGCACCGCACCGGCGACGATCCGCTTCTGCGCGGCACCGCCGATCTTGCCCTGATCGGAGACGATGTCGTTGATCGGCACGTACCGCGCGGTGATGCCGACGTCGGCCAGCGCGCCCATCACCCACTGGTCGAGGAACTCGTACGACCGCTCGAAGCTGAGCCCGTCCACCAGCGACGTCGGGACGACGAGCGAGTAGGTGATGCAGTTGCCGGGCTCCATGAACATCGCGCCGCCGCCGGAGATGCGGCGCACGACGCCGATGCCGTGCCGCTGCGCGGCCTCCTCGTCGACCTCATTGCGCACCGACTGGAACGAGCCGATCACCACCAGCGGTGAGTCCCAGTCCCAGAACCGCAGCGTCGGCGGTCGGGTGCCCGCAGCGACTTCGCGCATGATGACCTCGTCGAGCGCGACGTGCATGGCGGGCGAGAGGACGGTCGGTTCGATGACGTCGAAGATGTGGTCGTGCCAGCTGGTGGCGTGACCGAGAGCGCGGCGGATCGCAACGCCCACCGACTCGGGGTTGAACCCGATCATCGAGACGCCCTCGGGCAGGGCATCGGCGATCCGCTCCCCCAATGCGGCTGACGTCGCCGTCACCGGCGCTCCTATCACCGCGCCGGTGATCATCTCGAGCGCGTCGTCGGGTTCGAGGAAGAAGTCACCCGAGAGCGACACCTTCGTCAGTCGGTCGTCGGCGGTCTCGACGTCGACCACCACGAGTTTGCCGCCCAGAACTTTGTATTCGCCATGCACACCACCAGGGTATCCACGAAGCGTTCGAATCGGTCGCCGTCAGTGGCTACCGTTACTCCATGCCCAGCATCCTCATCGGCCTGATCGCCGTCATCATCGGTGCCCTGTTCTGCTTCCGCGGCGTCGTCGCCATGCGATTCGTCATCACCATCTGGGGCGCGTTCGTCGGCTTCAACCTCGGCGCGGGCCTGGTCTCCGCGTTCACCGGCGACGACTACCTGTCCACGGTGCTCGGGTGGATCGTCGGCATCCTGGTCGCCCTGTTCTTCGGCATGCTCGCCTACCTCTACTACGTGGTCGCCGTGACCTTGGCGATGGCGTCGATCGGCTTCCTGATCGGAACGGCGCTGATGGCGGCGCTCGGCGTCACGTGGAGCTGGGTGCTGATCCTGGTCGGTGTGATCGTCGGCGTCCTGCTCGCGGTGGCCACCCTGAAACTGAATCTGCCCGCGATCCTGCTGGTGGTGCTCAGCGCGCTGGGCGGGTCGACCGCGATCGTCGGCGGCTTCATGCTGCTGACCACCACGATCGATCTCGACGATTTCAACCGCGCCAACGTCACCGCGACTATCGGCCACAACTGGTGGTGGTATGTGATTTACCTGCTGCTGGTGATCGCCGGCGTGATCGCGCAAGCGCGCGTGCTCGGGGACAACAAGGATCTGCAGTCGCAGTGGTGATCGGTGACGCTCGTACCGGGCGCTGCTGACCGGAGCGTCCCCGTAGGAGGCGTTCGAGGGCGATTTGCCCTCGGACGGACCCCACGGGGACGCGGCGGTCACCATCGCGCCATAGACAACGGCCCGTCGCTTCCGCGACGGGCCGTTCTCACGCTGCGTGTCAGCGTCCGGTCAGTTTGTCCTTGACCGAGTCGACGCCGTCCTTGACCTTGTCGGCCAGCTCGGTCACCTTCTCCTTGGCACCGGCCTGGCCTTGGTCGACCTGGCCTTCGGCCTTCAAATCGTCATTGTCAGTCGCCGCACCGGCGGCTTCCTTGGCCCGACCCTTCAGGTCCTCGGCCTTGTTCCGTACGTCATCGGAAAAGCTCATCTGTCCTCCATTAGTTGTCGGATGGAACTGTTCTTCCTCGGTGGTCATCACTCGTTCGGACGACTACCCCGACGTTACCTAGGGTCGACGCGGTCCGCAGAAGTCGAGGTCATGACACTGATCCCGTCGCCGTAGGCGGTGTGGCCGCGGCCACACACTGCGCCGCGACCCACCCCCACACTTCGCACACCCGTGCGATCACACCGACTCAATGTGCGAAAGTAGACGCACTACTTCTCACCACGGGAAAGGCCCGCTCATGCCTCCGCGCCGCCGCTCGGTCTCCGAGTCACTGACGTCCGACGACCTCACTGCGCTCGCCACCGCCCTGGCCGACGGCAAGCGCGCCACCGTCTACATGCGCGAAGCCACCCCGAGCCTCGGACTGGCCGCGGGCGCGTCGGCGCGGGTGATCTCGATCGACGGGACCACGGTCACCGTGAAGCCGAGTGGGGTCGACGACGAACTCCCGTACGAGGCCGACGAACTGCGCATCACCAAGGCTGCTCCCCCGGCACCAGAGAAGCCGAAGAAGGCGGCCCCGGCGCGGAAGGCGGCCCCGAAGCCGGCACCTGCGCCGACCCCCGCTCCCGCGCCTGCTCCGGCGAAGAAGGCTGCTCCCGCCGCGAAGCCAGCACCTGCTGCCCCGACGACCGAGCCGGCCTCACCCGTCGCGAAGAAACCCGCCCAGAAGCCCGCGGCCAAGGTGGTCCGTCGCACCGGTGCCAAGAAGCCTCCGGCTTCGGTGACCGTGACACTGTTCGGCTCCTCCGACAACGAGTGGTCGGTGGCCGTCACGCGGGGCGGTCGGAAGCCGGCCCGCTCGCGCACCGTCGCACCGGATTCGGTCGAGTCGGCGCTGAGCGAGCTCGGCGACGGCACCGCGTTCGACGCGGCGGCGTCGGTTCTGAACGCGGCGCGCGAAGAGGCGCAGCGCCGGGTGGAGGAACTGAGCCGTGAACTCCAGGCCGCGCGCGATGCGCTTGCGGCACTGGAGGGTTCGGCCGACTAGGTCCGAGTCAGCCCACGGACTT
>NZ_JAAYXO010000160.1 GCF_012515855.1 Gordonia sp. (in: high G+C Gram-positive bacteria) | reverse complement strand
GGTGACCCGCACCGGGGAGACGCCCTATACGCGGATGCTCATCAAGGGAATCGCGTTCGGTCCGACACCGCCGGAGATGATCAAGCTCCCGCTGCCTCAGATCGAGGTCATCGCCGACACCGTGCTCGAAGTCGACACCTCGGCGAAGCAGGTCCGGCTGACCTCCGGCGCACAGGTCTCCTACGACGCGCTCATCGTCGCGACCGGGAGCATGCCCCGTTCCCTGCCCGCTGACGTGTTCGGCGACGACGCCGGACAAGGGAGGGTCACCGCTCTTCACTCCGTGGAGGATGCCCTCGGCATCCGAAAGTTGCTGACCGGCCTGGGACGGCCGGCGCGCGTGGCGATCTACGGCGGCGGAATCATCGCAGCCGAGACCGCCTCGTCGCTGCAAGCCGACGGACACATGGTCACGCTGGTCTCTCGCAGTTCCGTTCCCGGCATCGGAGCGTTTGGGGCGCCCGTGGCTGAACGCCTCGCCGCCGACCATGCCGCCAAGGTGCAGACTCGATTCGGTCGCACTCTCCAGCATGTCGACGAAACAGAATCCGGTGTCGCCATCACCCTCGACGACGGCGATCCTATTGTGGCCGACTTCCTCCTCGTTGCGCTCGGCACGACGCCCGCAGCCCCGTCACCGTGGACGAACGGCATCGACGTCGACGATCACCTCCGCGCCGCAGCAGACCACGTCTACGCCGCTGGAGGTGTGGCCACGCATCACGACGAAGCACTGGGCGCCTGGCGCATCGACCATTGGGAAGACGCCGCCGCGCAGGGTGCGCACGCCGCACAGGCCGCATTGCACGACCTCGGCATCAGCGACGATCCGAGCACCTACCTGCCACGCAGCCCCTACATGGCGATGGTCTACGGTCAGATGATCTCCGGAGTCGGGTACACGGCCGGCACAAACACCTACCTGGAAGCCGGCGAGGAGTTCATCGTCCGCCACGAGACCGACGGTATGGTCGTCGGCGTCACCGGCATCGACGCGGTCGGCACCGTCTACCAGTGGGGACAGCAGCTCCACGGCGTGCAGGCCTAGGCGATGGCGGGAGACTGTACCAGGCAGATCCCACGGCGGGGCTTCCTGCTCTCGCTGGCAGCGACCATTCTCATGATGGCGGCTGCCAGCGCGCCGTCGTTGTTCTACCCCCAGATCGCCGAACGGCTCGAGCTCGTTCCCGTCGCCACCACATTCGTATTCGCGGTCTACACCTTCACCCTCCTGGCCGCGCTGCTCTACCTCGGACCGCTCTCCGATTACATCGGCAGACGTCCGGTCGTAACCGCCGGTTCCCTGGCGCTGGCACTGAGCCTGGCCATGTTCTGGTTCGCCGGCGGCCTCGCGACACTCCTGGTCGCACGCGCTCTGCAAGGGCTCGCAGCGGGTCTGCTCATCCCGGCCCTGTCGGCGATGATGATCGACTTCGAGCCGCCGTCGCATCCGAACATCGCAGCCCTGTGGAACACGATCGGGCCGATGATCGGTCTCGGGACCGGGGCACTCGGTGCTGCGCTTCTCCTCGATCTCACCCCCGAACCGACAGCTGCGGTCTTCGGCCTGCTCGTGCTCGCCTTCCTCATCGTGGCAGCGACGGTGTGGATCACACCGGAATTGGTCCCCAAGACCCGGTTACGACGTGGCGACCTCCGCCCGCGGTTCACCGTGCCACCGCACCTGCGCCGCATGTTCACCGCCGGTGTGCCCGCGATCATCGCTGGGTGGGCGACCAACGGACTCTTCCTCGCGCTCGGAGCCGGCCTCGTCGGCAGTGAGCTCGGGGGCTCCACGCACACCCACGCGGGCATCGTCATCTTCGCACTGGCGATCTCCGGAGTCACCGCCTCGTCCGTCCTGCAGCGGCGTTCCGCCCGCACCATCAGCCTGTATGCGACCAGCGCCCTGGCATTCGGCACCGCAGTGAGCATCGGCACCCTCGCACTCGGTTCCTACCCGGCCTACGTCGCGTCGGTCGCGATCGTCGGTTCCGGGTTCGGCACAGCGTTCCTCGGGGTGCTGCGCACACTCATGCCCCACACGGCATCGTCGGAACGCGCCGCCGTGATGGCTGTGATCTACACG
>NZ_JAAYXO010000159.1 GCF_012515855.1 Gordonia sp. (in: high G+C Gram-positive bacteria) | reverse complement strand
TCACATGCTGGCGGAGCTGGATCCGAAGCCGGACCAGGTGACGATCGCGATCAACACCTCGCAGATGAACATCATGGAGTTGATGACCGAGGACGATATCGCCGGTACGTCGCTGGCGCGTCCGGAGTTGTCGGACACCTACCGTGAGATGACGGTTCCGGCGGGTCCGGAGTGGGTGGAGGAGCACCTGCGTCGTCTGCAGGAGGCGGGTATTCAGCCGCATTTCCAGCTTTCGAGCATTCCGCAGTTGGAGACGGTGGAGCGGTTGATCCGTCGTGGCAAGTACACCGGTCCGTTGAACCTGACGTGGGTCGGTATCGGTGGTGGCTTCGACGGCCCGAATCCGTACAACATCATGAACTTCATTCAGCGGGTTCCGGACGGTGCGTGCCTGACGTTGGAGACGCTGATGCGTTCGGTGGCTCCGGTGAATGCGTTGGCGATCGCGTTGGGTCTGCACAGCCGGTGCGGCAACGAGGACACCATCTGGGGTGCCAAGGGCGAGAAGATGACCTCGGTGCAGCAGATCAAGCAGTTGGTGCGTTTGTCGGAGGAGCTCGGTCGCGGGGTTGCTGACGGCAAGGAGGCGCGTGACATCTACCGGATTGGTGAGTGGTACGCCGATGCTGATGAGACGCTCGCCAAGCTTGGTTGGGCACCGAACCGCCAGCCCGGCCAGATCGGCTTCACCGGCCACGCCTGATCCTTTCCTCCCGAGAGCATGACGACACGCGGGCGGAACGCCTCAACGGCGTTCCGTCCGCGTGTGTGTCTCCCGCTCCGGGACGGCGGACGGCCTACGTCGTCGCCTATTCATTCCCGCTTGTTCACCTCACGCTGCGCACGCAGCCCCCAGTTTTGGAGCTCGAAATGACCCAGCCCACCTATGTGATCGTCCCCGGCCTCCGCGGACACGTCGAAGACCACTGGCAGACCCTGCTCGCCGGCGCCCTCTCCGACGCCCTGATCGTTCCTCAGGTCGAAGGCGACCCCGTCGACCTCGAGGCGCGACTCGACGTCCTCGAGAAGACGGTCGCCTCGGCGACCGGTCCGGTGATCCTCGTCGCCCACAGTGCGGGCTGCCCGACCGTCGCGTTCTGGGCCGAGCGCACCGAGCTGCCTGTCGCGGGCGCGCTGCTCGCCACCCCGCCCGATCTGACCCAGCCGATGGCCGCGCCGCACCCGAGCCCGGAGCAGTTCGCTGAGGGGGGTTGGGGGCCCGTTCCCACCAACCCGCTCCCGTGGCCCAGCATCGTCGTCGCCAGCGAGGACGACCCGCTCGCGACTGTCGAGGCCGTGACGGCCCTGGCTGACGCGTGGGGCAGCCGAGTGGTCAACGCCGGTGCCGTCGGGCACCTGAACCCGGCCTCCGGCTACGGCCCGTGGCCGCGTGCGGTCGAGTTCCTCGCCGAACTCCGCGAGCTCGCCGGTCTCAACGCCGCCGGCTAGCGAGTCCGACGAATCAGTCGCCGACGGCAGTCAATCTCAGTCCCACACTGCCGTCGGCGCGATTCGTCAGCGACATCTCGTCGCCGTCGACCGTGACGGTAGCTGGACCGTTCAGTGCGGCGAGGACGGTCTGCTCCACCTCCGCCACCTCTGGTTCGCATGCCATGCGGGTGGTTGCGATCCCGGAGAAGTCGACGACGTCGCCGGTCACCGTCGCGGTGCCGGTCATGGAGTTGCAGCCGGTGTTGCCGGTGAGCTTGCCGTCGGTGCCGATGCGGAAGAACGGTTTGCGCTGCTCGAGGACCGTGGAACTCGTCACTCCGGCGTTCTTGACGAGCGCGGTCACCTGCCATCGGGTCTCGGTGATGGGCCTGTTCTGCTGCTCGGTCAGCAGTACCCGCTGGTCGCCCCGTGAGAGCGTCAATTCGGTGCCGTCCAGGTGCCAGGTGAGGGGCGCCCCGAACAGGTCGGCCACCCAGCGATCAGTCTCGTCGTGCGGTGGGGCGCACGCCATCATGGTGCCCGCGAGGGGACCCGGCGTCATCGTGTCTCCGTCGAACGTCACCTCGCCGCCGTGCCCGTTGCAGCCGGCATTCGCGCTCATCCGGTTCTTGTCGAAGCTCAGGACCAGCGGGCCGCCACCGGGGATCGGTGCTCCGATCACGGTGTTCGAGAGGTAGGTGTGGCCGCTCAGATCCGCTGGATCGGTCGGCGTCTCCGCATCGCTGTCCGAGCAACCGGCGAGGGTCGAAGCGACCAACACGGCGCCGACGAGGGCCGACCCCACGCGTCGGCGGGGGCGGCGGGCTGGATGCGGGATGCGCGGACCGATGCTCATGTGCGCCACGGTAGTGGACGGCCGCGTACGGTAGATCACGATTGGCCCGGCGGCGCGTCGCGTCGACCGCGGTCTACAGCAGTTCGGTCGAGTTCGAAGGAACAGGGAGCACGTGGGAAGACTCACCAACGCGATGTGGCGCATGCTCGGCGCGCAGACCTCTCGCAACCAGTCGCAGTCGTTGTCGATGATCAAGGAGTCGGCGGGTCACGACGAGTGGGCCTCCGGACTCGAGGACGGCCAGTTCGCCGGCGAAGCTGCCGAACTGGATCTGTCGCTGATCGCCGACCGCGCCAAGTTCCTGGCGATGGTGCGCGAGGGCGGCGCTCGCGGTCTCGACATGAAGCCGTTCGACGTGCAGCTGCAGGGCGCGCTCCGCATGCTCGAAGGTGACGTCGTCGAGATGGCCACGGGTGAGGGCAAGACCCTTGCGGGCGCGATCGCCGCGATCGGTTACGCCCTCGACGGGCATCAGGTTCACGTCGTGTCGGTCAACGATTACCTCGCCGCCCGTGACGCCGATTGGATGAAGCCGCTCTATGAGCTCTTCGGCATCTCGGTGGCATCGATCAGCGAGCACTCGTCACGCGAGGAGCGGCAGAAGGCCTACGACGCCGATGTCACCTATGCGTCGGTCAACGAGATCGGCTTCGACGTCTTGCGTGATCACCTGGCACTGAACGCCGACGACCTCGTCGCACCGGAACCGGATGTCGTGATCGTCGACGAGGCCGACTCGGTGCTCGTCGACGAAGCGCTGGTTCCGCTGATCCTGGCCGGATCGACCGACGCCGAGATCCCGAACAGCGCGATTCACGAGGTCGTCTCGCATCTGAAGACCAAGCACTACGAACTCGATCAGGACGGTAAGAACGTCTCCCTGACCGAGGAGGGCGCCCAGTTCGTGGAGCAGACCCTCGGCGACATCAACCTCTACGACGAGCAGCACGTCTCCAGCACGCTGGTGCACGTGAACGTGGCCCTCTATGCGTACTACCTCCTCGAGCGCGACGTCGACTACATCGTGCGCGACGGCGGGATCCACCTGATCAACGCCTCGCGCGGACGCGTGGCACGGCTGCAGCGCTGGCCCGACGGTGTGCAGGCGGCCGTGGAGTACAAAGAGGGCCTCAACCCGACCGAGGCGGGCGAGGTGATCGACACGATCACCGTGCAGGCGCTGATCGGCCGGTACCCGCGCGTGGCCGGGATGACCGGTACCGCGCTCGCCGCGGGCGAGCAGTTCCGCCAGTTCTACAATCTCGAGGTCTCCCAGATCCCGCCGAATCGACCGAACGTCCGCGAGGACGAGCCCGACCGCGTCTACGACAACAAGGCCCACAAGGTCGAGGCCGTCGTCGAGTTCGTCGCCGAGATCCATGAGACCGGCCAGCCCATCCTGATCGGCACCCACGACGTCGCGCAGTCGGAGGAGTTGGCGTACTTCCTCGAACGCGCCGGGGTTCCGTCGGTGGTCTTGAACGCCAAGAACGACGCCGAGGAAGCGGCCATCATCGCCGAGGCCGGGCGCAAGTCCGCGGTCACGGTCTCCACCCAGATGGCCGGTCGTGGCACCGACATCCGCCTCGGCGGCTCCGGCGGCGACGACGCCGCGCGCGAGGAGGTCGTCGAGCTCGGCGGTCTCTGCGTGGTCGGCACCGGCCGCTACGACACCGAGCGGCTCGACAGCCAGTTGCGCGGTCGCGCGGGACGTCAGGGCGACCCCGGGCGATCGGTGTTCTTCTCGAGCCTCGAGGATCCGCTGGTCACCAAGAACCTCACCCATCAGCGGGAGCAGCAGGCGGTCTCGTCGGACGGATCGATGGGCGCCCGGGGCGTCGAGAGTGTGCAGAACGCACAGAAGATCGCCGAGGGCGCGATGCTGCAGTTGCACAGCAACACCTGGAGCTACAACAAGCAGGTCAATGAGCAGCGCAGCTCGATCGTTCGTCGTCGAATGGCGATCCTGACCACCGACCAGGCGCTCACCGACCTCAAAGCGGCGGAGCCGGAGCGCTACGAGAGCCTTGCCGAAGACATCGACGACGAGGTGCTCGTGGAGGCCGCACGGCAGATCATGCTGTACCACCTCGACCGCGTCTGGGCCGACCACCTGGCGTACATCGCCGACGTCCAGGCCAGCATCCACCTGCGTGCCCTGGGCGCGCAGAGCCCTCTCGAGGAGTTCCACAAGCTGATCTTCGCGGAGTTCACGAAGCTGTCGGAGGAGGCGATGACGGCCGCGCGCGAGACCTTCGTGAACGCGACCATCACCGCAGACGGCGTCGATCTCGGTCTCGAGGGGCTGCATCGATCAACGATGACCTGGACCTACCTGGTTCACGAGAACCACTTTGCCTCGGCCGGTGCGCAGGCGGTCCAGGGGATCGTCGGCATCTTCCGATGACCGGGTCGTCGGACGTCGATCCGAGCCGTGCCGTGGAACCCGAGCGCAGCGATGCGATCTGGACGGTGCCGAACGCCCTGAGCGTGCTGCGCCTGTTGTTGGTCCCGGTCTTCATCTGGCTGTTGCTGGTGGAGGACTCGGCCGGCTGGGCGATCATCGTGCTGGTGGTCTCGGGGCTCACGGACTGGCTCGATGGAAAGCTGGCTCGCTGGCTGGGGCAGTCGTCGAAGCTGGGCGCCCTGCTCGACCCGGCGGCCGACCGGTTGTATGTGATCATCATCCCGATCTGCTTCGGGATCGCCGAGATCGTCCCCTGGTGGCTGATCGGCGTGATCATCGGCCGCGACGTGCTGCTGTTCGCCACCGCTCCGCTCCTGAAGTCCCGCGGAGTCCTCGCGCTGCCGACCCTCTATATCGGCAAGGCTGCAACGTTTGCGCTGATGAGCGCGTTCCCGTGGCTGCTCGGCGGCGAGTTGGACTTCTGGCTCGGCACCGTCGCCTACCCGATCGGTTGGGCCTTCCTACTGTGGGGTGCCGGCCTGTATCTGTGGTCGCTGGTTCTGTACTGGGTGCAGACCGGCATGGTGATTCGGCGCATGCCGCGGAGTGCGGTAACAGCCTGATCACACCGCGGTCGAAGGGCCGGGTTGATGCATGGTCACGAGCCCGCGCACGTTACAGTCATTGAGCATTCGCCGACGCAACGGCGCGATCGACGGGTGCGCACAATCCGAGTTTCGACACACCTGAGGAAGGCCGAATCGTGAGCGACACCCAGATCCCGGACGAGCTTCGGTACACCGACGAGCACGAGTGGATTCGCAAGGTCAGCGAGAACACCGTCCGAGTCGGCATCACCGACTTTGCTCAGGATGCTCTTGGGGACGTGGTCTTCGTCCAGCTGCCCGAAACTGATGACGAGATCGAGGTCGGCGAGTCGTTTGCCGAGGTGGAGTCGACCAAGAGTGTGTCGGACATCTTCGGTCCGCTGAACGGTACGGTCGGTGCGACCAACGAGGCCCTCGACGGCGCTCCCGAGCTGGTGAACTCGTCGCCCTACGGCGATGGTTGGCTGATCGAGATCGTCGTCGGCGCCGATGTCGACCTGGACGAACTGCTCGACGGCCTGCTCGATGCGGAAGGCTATCGCGCGGTCATCAGCAGCTGACCGGCGGCCGACTGGCAAGTGCCATGTCGGTGACGCGCCTCTGCTTCGCGGGAGCGTGTCGATATGATTTGTTGTAAGCCGAACGTCGCAGACTATGGGCGGCGGTCGGACAAAAACGGTAGGTTCACATATGAAGTTCCTGCCTCGCAGGCGCATCGCTCAAGGATGAGGCGAAGGATGCGCGTGTAACAGCGAGTGAACTGAAATAAGCGGCAACACCGCGTGTTTCGGTTCGCGCAGGTACCTCGACTGACGCTGATCGCAGGCCCCACCCGGGGACTGTGTAGTGCCACGTCACGACGGGGTGCGTTGACGATGAAGGAGATCTGGTGAGCGGTAACGACAACGGCTTTGAGGCACCCGTGGAGACGACTTCGGTCTTCCGCGAGGACTTCATCAAAGAGGTAGACGCCCCATCGGCGTCCAGCGAGCCGGCCGATACCGGTGTCGAGCGGCTGTCGCCGGGAACGGCCTTGCTGGTCGTGAAGCGCGGCCCCAATGCAGGATCGCGATTCCTGCTCGACCAGCCGACTACGTCGGCGGGTCGCCATCCCGATAGTGACATCTTCCTGGACGACGTCACGGTGAGTCGTCGTCACGCCGAGTTCCGCCGCAACGGCGACGACTTCCAGGTGGTCGACGTCGGCAGCCTCAACGGCACCTACGTGAACCGCGAGCCGGTCGACACCGCGACCCTGGCCAACGGCGACGAGGTCCAGATCGGCAAGTTCCGTCTGGTGTTCCTGTCCGGCCCGCGCGCCGGAGAGTCGGGCGCCGCGCAGTCGTGACCTCGTCAGCTGCGCGTGCAGGTGCCGCCAGCGACCGCACCATGTCGATCGGTGCCGTGCTGGCGGTGCTTCGGGAAGAGTTCCCCGACGTCACGATCTCGAAGATCCGGTTCCTCGAAGCCGAGGGTCTGGTCACTCCGGACCGTGCCCCGTCGGGGTACCGCCGGTTCAGCGACAGCGACTGCGAGCGCCTGCGCTTCGTCCTCACGGCACAGCGTGACCGCTACCTGCCGTTGAAGGTGATCCGCGACCAGCTCGACGAGATCGACACCGACGCCGCCAACGGTGGCAGCGGTCCGACCTTGCTGTCGACGGCGCGCAGCGCAGTGGCTCCGGCCACGGACTTCTCGTCGCGCGGTGGACGCGTCGACCGCGAAACGCTCATCGAGCGGACCGAAGTCGACTCCGCGTTCATCTCCGAGCTGGTTCGCAACGGCCTGCTCTCGGCCGGTCCGGGCGGCTTCTTCGACGAGGATGCCGTGCGCTTGGTCGAGGCCGCCGCGGCGTTGGCGAACTTCGGCCTGGAGTCCCGCCACCTGCGGGCCTTCAAGATCAGCGCAGACCGCGAAGCGGGGCTGGTCGCGCAGATCGCCGGCCCCATTGCCAAGGGCAAGGGCACCGGCGCTCGCGACCGCGCCGAAGAATTGATCCGCGAGATGGCGGCCCTGTCGGTCACGTTGCACACGCAGCTGGTCAAGGCCGCCGTTCGAGCCGCACTCGACTGACGGATTGCGGCGTAACCTGTATTTCTAGGCAGTTCAGGAGGCGAGACCATGGGTGAGATGCGCGTCGTGGGAATCCGGGTGGAGCCTCCTCAGAACCAGCCGGTGCTGTTGCTTCGCGAGGTCAGCGGAGCCCGCTATCTGCCGATCTGGATCGGGCAGAGCGAAGCGGCTTCCATCGCCCTGCAGCAGCGCGGCGTGGAGCCGCCGCGGCCGCTCACCCACGATCTGGTCGTCAATCTCTGCGAGGCCTTCGGTCGAACCCTCCAGCAGGTCCGCATCGTCGGTATGCAGGAGGGGACCTTCTACGCCGAGATGGTCTTCGACGGCGACGTGATCGTCGAAGCCCGGCCCTCCGACGCGATCGCCGTCGCCATGCGATGCGACGCGCAGATCATCGCCGTCGACGAGGTGCTGGACGGCGCCGGGATGATCATGCCCGACGAAGAGCCCGGCGACTCCGATGCGCCCGAAGGCGCCAGCGATGACGAGGTCGAGGCCTTCCGTGAGTTCCTCGATCAGGTCTCGCCGGAGGATTTCCTCGGACCCGAAAGCTGATCGGACCGAGTGAGCGGGGGCGACGCGCCGGTTCGAACGGTAACGATCGCGTCTCCTCCGCGTCACCGTTTGTCTACACCTGAACTTTAGGTTGAGGTTTACCGCGAGTCGCGTTGATTGCGGGTCGCCGAGTCCATAACTTCTATCCCAACGCCATCGCGTCAGCGAGGGCAGACACTTTGTCAGTGGTCGGGGGTACCCTTGAATGAGGGACGAGCGGCCCGAGTCTTGTGTAAGGGAGCTACCGTGGGCGAAATTCCGTCAGACCTGCAGCCCGGCGACGCTGCGTCAGCAGATGCGGGGTCGGTCGATGCAGGGTCGGTCAGTGCAGTGCCTGTGCAGGGGGGACTGGACGACATCGCGCCCGGACTCTTTCCTAACGGGGCAGTGCCAGACGCGCTCGTCGGATACCGCGGACCGAGTGCCTGTCAGATCGCCGGGATCACGTATCGGCAGCTCGACTACTGGGCACGGACCTCGTTGGTGGTGCCGTCGATCCGTACCGCCGCGGGATCGGGCAGCCAGCGGTTGTACTCCTTCAAGGACATCCTGGTCCTGAAGATCGTGAAGCGACTCCTCGACACCGGCATCTCCTTGCAGAACATCCGTGTGGCCGTCGACCACCTGCGTCAGCGCGGTGTGGAAGACCTGGCGCGGATCACGCTGTTCTCCGACGGAACCACGGTGTACGAGTGCACCTCCGCGGAAGAGGTCGTCGATCTCCTGCAGGGCGGCCAGGGCGTCTTCGGCATCGCGGTGTCGGGCGCGATGCGTGAACTCACCGGGACCATCGCCGACTTCCCGGGCGAGCGCGCGGACGGCGGTGTCAGTGAGACCGCGCCCGAGGACGAACTCGCCGCTCGTCGCAAGAGCCGCACCAGCCAGACCGGGTAGTCGAGACAGGCGGGTAGTCGACGCCGCGGCGCGGGGTCGACCGTCAGTACTGCCCGCGGTTTCGGGCTTGACGCCGGATCTCCACGCTCTGCCTGCTGAAGTACTGCTTGGTGCGGCGGTTCATCAGCAGATAGCAGTAGAAGATGAACGATACGAGCGGCACGGCGAGCATGATGAGCAATGCGAGGATGGGAGCGCTGTCCACGAGTGCTGTCCTTCGTTAGTAGGAGACGGCCGACTGGGTCACGAAGAAGAGAAGCGCCATCAGCACCACCAGGAGGACCACGCCGACGATGTTGATCACCAGCATCGTCACAAAGTACAGGTAGGCCCCTCGCGAACCCCGGAGCAGTGCGATCCCGAGTGGCAGGTTGATACCGACGATGACGGCGGTCAACACATCGGCGACGATCACGACGATCCGCGCCGTCTGCAGGCCCTCCACCGTGACATCCGCCTGGCCGTCGAGATCGACCCACCAGGACATCAACGTGGCGTCGTTGACGAACATGATCGGGAGGATCGCAACCAGGCACGCGACCGATCCGATGATCACCATCCAGGCGTAGAACGTCACCTGCCACGGACGGACCAGCGCTGCCTGTTCGGCGGCGCTCTGCAGGCCGCCGTACGGCGGGTACATCGGCGGTGCCTGCAGGTGCGCCGCGGTTGGTGGTAGTGGTGGCGGTGGTGGTGCGGGCCGCCATGTGACCGGTGCCGGCGCGTGCTGCCATGCCTGCGGGCGAGCGTCGTAGCCAGAGCCGACATGCGGTGCGTGCCTGGGGCCAGGCCGTGGGCCAGGCACGCTGGGGGACGGTCCGAAAGGCCCCTGCCGCTGCGGTGGATGAGATGGCGGAAAGGGTCCGGGAGGCACCATTCGACACTAGGGCCGATCCCGGTGCGCGACGAGAGTGCAAACGGGGGATTCTCGCCTGTGATCAGAATTGCGGCCATAGGCTGCGGGTTTGCTCTTACTCCTTGGTAGCCTGGTCATGCGCCGCTACGCCGCGGGAGAGCGTTGTTCGGGACACCGAACAGCCGCCGAAGGAGCAACACCTCTCCGTCAAACTCTCAGGCACCCGGGACCGTGGCTGCTGACGGCGTCTCTGGAAAGAGGTGGGGGTGCGCTCCCACCCGCCCACGGTGAAAGGCAGCGGAGTCTCTCCGCTGCCGAATCTCTCAGGCGCTGCGGAAACGCAGCATGACAGAGGGGGAGGGCCCAGTCTGGAATCCGTCCGGACCGAGAAGATCAAGGTGCCCTCTTGACCACCCCTGCCTCAGAGTTCTCCCAGCCCTCGGAGTTCGCCCAGCGCCACCTCGGCCCCGATGCCGACGAACTCGCCGTCATCCTCGACGTGCTCGGAGTCTCGTCGCTCGACGAGATCGCCACCAAGGTGGTTCCGACGTCGATCGCCGACGGCCTCGGCCCCGACGGTCTGGCGCCCGGCCTCGACGCCCTTCCGGCGCCGCTGAGCGAAACCCAGGCCACCGCTGCGATCCGTGCGCTCGCCGACCGGAACGTGGTCGCGCGCTCGATGATCGGTCTCGGCTACTACGACACCTTCACCCCGGGCGTCATCAAGCGCAACGTGCTCGAGAACCCCGCCTGGTACACCGCGTACACGCCGTACCAGCCGGAGATCAGCCAGGGTCGTCTCGAAGCGCTGCTGAACTTCCAGACCATGGTCTCCGACCTCACCGGTATGGAGGTCGCCAACGCCTCGATGCTCGACGAGGGCACCGCCGCCGCCGAGGCGATGACCCTGCTGCGTCGCGCGGGCAAGTCGAAGTCGAACCGACTGGTCGTCGACGTCGATCTGTTCCCGCAGACACGCGCCGTCATCGAGACCCGGGCGCTGCCGCTCGACATCGAGGTGGTGGAGGCCGAGCTGGATTCGAGCGCCGCTGACGCGGGCCTGCCCGAGGGTGACTTCTTCGGCGTCATCGTCCAGACTCCCGGAGCATCCGGCCGCGTGGCCGATCTCGGGGCGGTCATCGACGCCGCTCACGACCGCGGCGCACTGATCGCCGTGGGCGTCGACCTCCTCGCGGCTACCCTCATCACACCTCCCGGCGAGCAGGGAGCCGATGCCTGCTTCGGCACCACTCAGCGCTTCGGTGTTCCGATGGGCTTCGGCGGTCCGCACGCGGGCTACCTCGCGGTGCACGCCAAGCGCACCCGACAGCTGCCGGGCCGCCTGGTCGGCGTGTCGAAGGACGCCGACGACAACATCGCCTACCGCCTCGCGCTCCAGACCCGCGAGCAGCACATCCGCCGCGAGAAGGCCACCAGCAACATCTGCACCGCGCAGGTCCTGCTGGCGATCATGGCGGCGATGTACGCCTCGTACCACGGTCCGAGCGGCCTGAAGGCCATCGCTGAGCGCGTCCACGGTCGCGCCGCCGACCTCGCCGACCGGCTGGCGGGCGCCGGGTTCACCGTCGAGCACGCCGCGTTCTTCGACACCCTCTCGGTCCGTGTGGACGGCAAGGCGCAGCAGATCGTCGACGCGGCGAAGTCGCGGCACAACATCAACCTCCGGCTGGTGGATGCCGACCGCGTCGGGATCGCCTGCGACGAGACGACGACGGCCGAGGAGATCGGGCAGGTCATCGACGCGTTCGGCGCCGCAGCCGCCGCTCCGGCAGCGTTCAGCACTGACATCGCCAACCGCACCAGCGAGTACCTGACGCATCCCGCGTTCCACCTCTACCGCACCGAGACCGCGATGCTGCGGTACCTGCGGATGCTGTCGGACAAGGACATCGCGCT
>NZ_JAAYXO010000158.1 GCF_012515855.1 Gordonia sp. (in: high G+C Gram-positive bacteria) | reverse complement strand
GGTGTAGCGGGCGTAGTGCCGCTTCAACACCTGGAACACCGTGCGCGGGTCTTGCAGCGTCTCGTCGCGCAGCGGACCGTTCTCGTCCTCGGCGTACTGCCAGGTGCTCTGGTCGTAGGTTCCGGTCGAGTCGTCGAAGCCGGAGAACAGCCCGTCCAGGTCGTCGGGATCACGGAACTCGTCGCTGATGAGGGTCGCCGCGTTGGTGTAGGCGACCACGTACTCGCGGAAGTAGCGGTCGTTGTTGATCACGTAGTTGATCAGACCGCCGAGCAGCACGATGTCCGAGCCGGCCCGGATGGCGATGTGCTTGTCGACCACCGCCGAGGTACGGGTGAAGCGCGGATCCACGTGGATCACCCGGGCACCGCGGGCCTTGGCTTCAGCGACCCACTGAAATCCGACGGGGTGCGCTTCTGCCATGTTGCCGCCCATCAGGACGATGCAATCCGCGTTCGCCATGTCCTGCACGGACTGCGTAGCACCACCGCGGCCAAACGAGACTCCCAGACCGGGAACCGTGGCGGAGTGTCATATCCGCGCCTGGTTCTCGACCTGAATGGCGCCCGCCGCGGTGAAGAGCTTCTTGATCAGATAGTTCTCTTCGTTGTCGAGCGTGGCGCCGCCCAGCGACGCGATGCCCATCGTGCGGCGCAGCGGGCGTCCGTGCTCGTCGACGTCCTGCCAGTGGTCGCGCCGGGCCTGAACGAAGCGATCGGCGATCATGTCGATCGCGGTGTCGCGGTCGAGGTCCTGCCACTCGGTGGCGTGCGGGGCCCGGTAGCGGACCGTGGTCTGCCGCAGCGGACTGTTGACGAGTTGCTCGCTCGAAGCGCCCTTCGGGCACAGTCGGCCACGCGAGATCGGCGAGTCCGGATCGCCTTCGATCTGCGTGACGCGTTCGTCGGTGACGAAGACCTTCTGTCCGCAGCCGACGGCGCAGAACGGGCAGACACTCTGAACCACGCGGTCAGCGGTGGTCGTGCGGGCGGTCATCGCCTTGGTTCGGGCCGATTCCACCGCGGGTCCACGACCGAGTTTGTCGCCGGTACGCAACTGCCGCACCACGGGCCACTCGAGTGGACTGAACCTCGCCATAAGAATTGATCCTAGCCCAGAAAGTCCGAAATCCGGTGTCGTTCGCAGGCCTGGCGAATCCACCGCCGGACGGCGGCCATCACGGGTAACGTCCGACCCACTACGCGACGCGCCGCACCTGAAATGCCTGCGGCACGAGGAGGTCCGGAAGATCCGATGCCCGTCTACCGATTCCACTGTGCTGACTGCGGCCGATTCGACGCCACGTTCTCCATGTCCGACGTCCCCGACCACACGCCGTGCTCGTGCGGAGCCTACGCCCGCCGCGGCATCAGCTCGCCCGCGCTCTCTCGCGGGGGCCGCGCCATGGCCCTGATGGACGCCACCAAGTCGACCGCCGACACCCCGGCCGTCGTCGACCGCGTACCCACCGGGAGTCGACCCGGAACCCCGACGTCGGCCAACCCGCTGCACGCCAAACTTCCACGCCCTTAGGGGCCGGCGACCGCCGGACCCTGGTTCTCGCCCGAAAGGATTCGCGCCATGCCCGAGCTCGTCTTCCCTCTCGATTCCAGCAAGAAATTCGTGGATCAAAAGATCCTCGGCCACAACCGCTGGCACTACGCCATCCCGCCGGCGGTCACGGTGAAGCCCGGCGACACCTTCCGGGTCGACTGCCGCGAATGGTTCGACGGCGAGATCCACAACGACGACTCCGCCCAGGACATCCTCGACGCCCCGCTCAAGACCGTGCACACCCTGTCGGGGCCGTTCGCCGTCGAAGGTGCCGAGCCCGGCGACCTGTTGATCGTCGACATCGTCGACGTGGGCCCGATTCCGCAGGAGGACTCCGGTCCCCTGGCCGGTCAGGGCTGGGGCTACACCGGCATCTTCGCCAAGGCCAACGGCGGCAGCTTCCTCACCGATCAGTTCCCCGACGCCTACAAGGCGGTCTGGGACTTCAAGGGCCACACGGCGACCTCGCGCCACATTCCACATGTCAGCTTCACCGGAATGATCCACCCCGGCCTGATGGGCACCGCACCGTCGAAGGAACTGCTGGGCACCTGGAACGCCCGCGAGGCGGCCCTGATCGCCACCGATCCCGACCGCGTTCCGCCGCTCGCGCTGCCACCCGAGCCGGAGTTCGCGATCCTCGGATCGCTGACCGGTGACGCCTTCACCCAGGCCGCGGCCGAGGCGGCCCGCACCGCCCCGCCGCGAGAGAACGGCGGCAACCAGGACATCAAGAACCTGACCCGCGGCACCCGCGTGTTCTACCCGGTGTTCGTCGACGGCGCCAATCTCTCGGTCGGCGACCTCCACTTCAGTCAGGGCGACGGCGAGATCACCTTCTGCGGCGGCATCGAGATGGGCGGGTTCATCGACCTGCACGTCGACGTCATCAAGGGCGGTATGGAGACCTACGGCGTCAGCGAGAACGCCATCTTCATGCCGGGCGGCGACGTGGGTCCCCGCTACGAACAGTTCGTCGCGTTCTCGGGAACCTCAGTGACTCTGGACGGCGAGCAGCGGTACCTGGACTCGCATCTGGCGTATCAGCGCGCCTGCCTGCACGCGATCGAGTACCTCACCAAGTTCGGTTACAGCCCCGAGCAGGCCTTCCTGCTGCTGGGCGCCGCCCCGATCGAAGGCCGGTTCTCCGGTGTGGTCGACATCCCCAACTCGTGCGCCACGGTGTACATCCCGACGTCGATCTTCGATTTCGATGTGACGCCGGGCAAGGGCGGACCCACCCAGATCGATCCGGGCATCGGCGCGCCGCACGCGGCGTTCTGACCCCGACCCTGCGCTGAACAACCCGGCACTGATTGACCTGCGGCGTCCGGCCCACCTCGGGTGGGTCGGGCGCCGCAGTAAGGTCGACCCCATGAGTTTCACCGGTTTCCCCGAAGCGGCGTTGGACTTCTACGACGACCTCGAGATCGACAACAGCAAGGTGTTCTGGGAAACCAACAAAGAGGTGTACCGCGACAGCGTCGCCGCACCGATGACCGCGCTGATGGCCGATCTCGCCGACGAGTTCGGCACCGCGAAGATCTTCCGCCCCTACCGCGACGTCCGGTTCTCCAAAGACAAGACCCCCTACAAGACGCACCAGGGCGCCTTCGTCGGCGTCGGCCCGGCCACCGGGTACTACGTGCAGATCGGCGCCCCCGGAGTACGTGTGGGCTCCGGGTTCTACGAGGCCGACTCCGAACGGTTGGCGCGGTTCCGCCGCGCCATCGACGACGACCTCCATGGCGCCGAACTGGAACGGATCATCGCCACCCTGCAGCGCAAGGGTTGGGAGATCGGCGGAGACCGACTCAAAACCGCGCCGCGCGGGTGGGCCAAAGACCATCCGCGCATCGAACTGCTCCGGCACCGGTCCCTGACTGTCGGCCGCGACTACGGGTTCGACGAGGTCATTCACTCCGCCGAACTGGTCGAGCGCGTTCGGCGGGACTGGCGCGAGACGCGCCAACTGCTGAACTGGCTGACGCAGCACGGTTGAGCGCCGTCAGTTGTCCTGGACCCGCATGTGCAGCAGCGGGTACGGCCGTCCCTGACCGTCCTTCTCGCTACAACTCACGACGACGAATCCGCGGCGCAGATAGAACTCGACAGCCTGTTCGTTCTGCTCGTTGACGTCGACGGCAGTGACCCCGCAGCCGTCCACGACGTGCCGCAGCAACGCCGTGCCCACGCCGGTCCCCCGCGCCCGCGCATCGATGAACAGCATCTCGAGGCTGTTGCCGGCGTTCGTCTGCCCGCCGTCCGGCTCAGCCTCGCCGTCCGGCCGGCCCACCCCGGCAAAGCCGACCGGAACGCCGTCCCGCTCTGCGACGAACAAGTCGGCGGCCGGGAAGTAGTCTCCGGCCAGGTGCGATTCGATGTCGTCCCGGTGCTCGTCGGCGAGGAAATGATGTGTGGCGTCCACGGCGCTGCGCCAGACCGCGATCAGCTGCGGAAACTCTTCCACTCCGACCGACCTGCGGATCATCGGGTCCGACATCACGCTCCTTTGTCCGTACGTCGCCACCCACGCTACTTCGCTCCATCCCCGGAGACACCGGCAGCACGTCCGCCCACGAGTGCGACGATGGACCGGTGCCGATGACCGCTCCCCTGCCAGTCAAGAACGGCGTCGGTCCCACCCGACTCCGGATCCCCGACGACGGTCCGTGGCCGACCATCGCGGCCTTCGTCGCAGACCGCTTCGCCCACATCCGGGAAGCGGAGTTGCTGCGACGGTTCGACGACGGCGAGATCGTCGGCGTCGACGGCGCGCCGATCGACCCGCATCTCCCGCTCCGCGCGCACGAGTTCCTCTGGTACTACCGGGAACTGCCCGACGAAGCGCTACTTCCCCATCGTGAGCAGATCCTGCACGTGGACGACGACCTGATCGTCATCGACAAGCCGCACTTCCTCCCGACTACGCCGGGCGGTCGGTACCTGCGTGAATCAGCGCTCGTCCGCCTGCGAATCCGTCTGGACAATCCCGACATCATCCCGATCCATCGGCTCGACCGACCCACGGCCGGCCTGGTGATGTTCTCCGCACGCCCCGCCACGCGGGGCGCGTACCAGTCGCTCTTCGAGCGACGGCGGGTCACCAAGGTCTACGAGGCGGTGTCGAAGATCCCCGATGCCGACGAGCCCACCGTGGGCGGCCGAGCCCTTCCGCTGACGCACCGCAGTCACATCTACCGACCCCGAGACGCCAACGGCCACGGCCTGCGAGTCGCGATCGACGACCATCGCGAACCGAACTCCGAGACGGTGATCGACGGCATCGGCGCCGGAGTCAGCGCGGCCGGGCGGTCAGTGCTGCACACCCGCCTCCACCCGAGAACCGGGCGGATGCATCAGCTGCGCGTGCACCTGGCATCGCTCGGAATCCCGATCCTGGGCGACCGCTGGTATCCGGAACTCCTGCCCGAGGCGCCAGACGATCCTTCGCTTCCGCTGCAGTTGCTGGCACGTGAGCTCGCATTCACCGATCCACTGTCCGGTGCCGAACGACGTTTCGTCAGCACGCTGCGCCTGAGCGAGGCCCCAGCGTAGGACGCAGGCTCAGGCTGCCTCACGCATCACGCCGAAGTGTCGCGCCGTTCCAGAGATCCCCGGCAACTCCTTCGGCTCCGACCACGTGAGCATGCCGTCGTCGCTGTCGGAGTAGAGGTACTTCTTGGCCACGTAGGCGTCGACATACAGGCGCCAGCGACCGTCCGGCAACTGGGTGATGGCCGGCCCCTCCACCAACCGGCCCCAGTTGCCCGGAGCGAGGAACGAGTACGGTCCGTCGAGACGTGAAGCCACCGCGTGCTCGATCACCTTCTTCGTCTCGTTCTTCGTGAACGCGTGGTAGCGCGACCCGACCTTGACCACCGTCGTGTCGATGCGGTCGGCGCCGAGCCCCTTGATCGGGGTCGGCCAACTCCACTGCGTGAGCGCGGAGTTCAACGCGGTCATCAGATAAGGGACGAAGCCGCCGCCGGTCGACAGGGAGACGATCACGGTGACGCGGTCGCCGTCGACGAACCACTCCGGCGCCCAGGCTTTGGTGACGAACGGCGACAGCGACGGCCCGTCGGCGAAGCCAGCGGAACCGGTCCGGAACGGCAGTCGCGGCCCCTTCCCGTCGCCGGTTCCGGGCAGGAACGCGCAGCAGAGCGGTAGCGGCACATTCTTCACGTGCGTCCAGGTACGGCGATCGGGACTCTTCGCGATGCCGATGTTGGCGCCGTCGGCCGTGGTGTACGCGACGTAGTACTGACCGTCGGCGTGCCGGAAGATGCTCGGATCGCGCACGTACCCCGCCGGCGGGCGGTAGGCAGCCTTTTTGAGGATGCTGAACGACGTGCCGTCGGTCGACTCGTACACATCCATGTCACGGGCGCTTTGACTGCTGAACGCCACCATCGTGTAGTGCCACGACGACGGCTCGGCCGCGGCGATGCCGGGCGTCAGGCTCAGGATCAGCGCGACGACCACGCCGGCCACCGCAACGGCTCGATGCCCCACTCGGGGAGAAGGATTCACGGGTGAAGTATCACCGAGCCACCCAACACCAACAACCACTTCAGCATCATCAGTACCAAAACGTTGCCGGCGAATGACGATGCCCCGCCGGGACCATTCTCCCGGCGGGGCATCGCAATCGGTCGTCAGCCGGCCGCACAGGACGCGACTACGGTCCGAACAGATCGCCGAGGGAACCGCTGTCGAGTGAGCCGCCACCACCCGCGCATCCGGTCACCGTGATGGAGCGCCACTGCCGGTCGCCGAGCCACTCGGGCTTGCCGTCGGCCGTCTGTCCGTTGTTTCCAGCGGGACCGAGCACCATCCGGTAGGAGACCTTGTGGGTCGCGGCGTCTGGATTCGGCAGCCCGGGGTTCCACCCGTTGAGGTTCTTGAGATCCTGAACGTAGGTGGCCGTGACGGGGGCGCGGTCCGACACCATCGTCCGGTCCGACTCGGTATTGGTGCCCGCCCCGCCGTCCGGCCAGCTCGGCAATGCCGCCTTCGACGCCATGTTCGGGTCGCCGGTCCGCCATACCGGGAACGGCAGGCCGATATCGCGTCCCTCCGGCAGTTCGTCGTCGATCCGCCAGTCGATCGTGTACGACGTGACATTGGTCTTGTTGACGATGGTGAACTCAGCCTTGCAGTGGCCGATGTTCTTCGCCGAGAAGGTCACCGCGCCTTCCGGCGACCCGGCCGCGGGAACAGCGTCCGCGGCGCCGGTCGCGACAGACGAGAGTGTTCCGGCCGCGAGCGCGGCGACGACGAGTGTGCGTGCACGTGCACCCATGAGGAGTCCTTCAGTCAGTGAACGGGTTGATCGACGCACCGAGCACGAGCCCGATGTGCATCGTTGGCCAATCTAGGCCGATAACGGACATCTCAGACTCATTCGCCACGTCACGGCACAAAAGCGTCGCTACCGCTCACTCGCCGGGCACGACATCGAGCCCCTCCACCGAGACCGTCGACGCACCGCGCACCCGGGCCACGTGCTCCGCTTCGACCGCCAACCGCTTCCGGGTCGCGTCGCCGAGAGGGCCGAAGCCGCGAAAGGTCACCTGCAGGTTGCGCCCGGCTTTGCGCGAACGCCAGGTCCCGACGAGTTCGCCGTCCACCAGGACGGTCCCCGGATCGCCCACCGTCTTCCAGACCTCGCGGTGCCTGCTCGGGTCGACGAGCGTCGCCCGGTCACGGATCTGCAGGTACGGATCGCGCGGCGGCAGCAGGCGCACCCCGACGGGCACCGTCGCCGCGCGCAGGATGTCGAGGTCACGCGCCAGCATCCATCGTGGGCCGCCGAAATCGACCTCGACGAGTTCAGGCTCGAGCAGGTCCCACCAGAGACAGGCATCGCCGGTGCTCACGCCCAGCCACCAGGCGAACGAGGCAGGGGTCGTCGGACCGTAACAGCGGAGGTGACGTCGAAGCAGTTCCGCCCGCGCGGCCGTGCCGTCGATCGCCACGGTCGGCCGCGGCAACCATTCCTCCGTGAAGACGAACGGCGCCTTGTTTCCGGTGCGCGGCGCGAAACAGACCACCTGCCGCAATGCGAGGATCCGCAGGCAGAAGTGAACCACGGCCTCGCCGATCGACTGTCCCTTCGCGTGCGGGCCCTCCGCTTCCCAGACGCGGAGGCGCTCTGTCGACAGGCCGGGAGCGATCACCGCGGCCGATTCGACGCCGAGCTCGGTGATCGCCATCGACCGCCCCGCGAGCACCTCGCGTACGGCTGCCTCGGCGCGATCGACCGCTTCGGTAACGCTCATCCCCAGTCGATCGACGGAGTGCTCGACCCCGGGGATGAAATGCCGGAGTGCCCGCTCGGTCGTCGGCAGCACCCCCGCGGTGAAGACTCCGGCGTCCGCCGTCGGAACGTAGTACGGGGCACCCCGCATCGACCACGTCAGCAACAGGTCACGGGCCGCGACGGCTTCGTCGACGAGGTCGGGCGTGACACCGTCGACGCGTGCGTGAAAGGCGATCGGCCCGGCCCACGGCGGACTGTTCTGAATGCCGCAGCAGGCTGCCGCGTCGACCAGATCTGCCACGGGAACACGCTGGTCGAGTCCGTGACCCGAGAGTCGGAACCCGATGACTTGATCGCGGTCGATCCGCTCAGCCATGGCGCGCGGATCCGGCCGCTGAGGTCCGCACGGTGCTCAGGCTCCTCGCTCGATCGGGAACCACAATTCGCACGTCGCCCGGCTGAAGTCCGGCGAGCGGTCGAGCACCGCGACGATCGACGGCCCGGGACGCAGTCGCCACGGGTTCGACGGAAACCAGTCGGTCGCCGACCCGGCGTAGGCGTCCTGCAGTGCCTTGGGGTGCGGCCCCGAGCTTTGAAAGACCACCCACGCACCGGCGGCGACGTCGATGACGTCGAGATCCTCTGGAACGGGCCCGCCCTCGCCGACCGCGACACCGTGCAGATAGGTCAACGCGCTGCCCTCTGCCGCGTCGGGGTCGACGTCGGCGCTGACCTGGAGCAGCCCCGCGGGTTCGGTGTCCCCGAGTCGCTTCAGCCGCGCGTTCTCCTCGGTCGGCAACGCCGCGATGTGGCGCTGGATGTGCGGATTGATGCCTTCGTGCACCAACGGCACACGCGCGGCGTGGCCGATCAGGCGAAAGGCGGGTCGTTCGATGATTCGGGCATCCATGGGAGTGCTCCCTTCGACGGTCAGGCGGAACCTGAGTTGCGGTTGACTGCGAAGGGGGCCGCCGTTGCGGCGGACGTCGCCGTGGCTGACGCCGTGGACCGCGCGGAAGGCGCGTCCAAACGCCTCCACCGAGCCGTAGCCGTACCTGACTGCGATCGTGAGGAGATCTTCGGCGCCGATCACATCGGTCGCGGCGACGGTCATCCGCCGCCGCCGCACATACTCCGACACCGGCATTCCGGCGAGCGAGGAGAACATCCGGCGCGTGTGATAGCCGGTGGTTCCCATCGCCGCAGCGAGCTCGTCGACATCGAGATCGTCGCCGAGACGAGTCTCGATCTGGTCGATGAGCCGGTTGAGGTTGTCAATCATGTCGGCCCCCTTCGCACTCCACTCTCGTCGAGGCCGAGGATGCTGCGCCCGACTTCTCCGGTCCGATTCGATCGCATTCGCCCGGCTCCGGGCAGTGCGCGTGCCCCGAGAGCGAAGAATGACGCGACGCCGCTGTCGCTATCCGGTGACGCGCGCGGCGTTCCCGGCGTCGATCGGCACCACGATGCCGGAGATGTGTGCGCTCCCCTCGGCGGCCAGGAACGTGACGATCCGGGTCACCTCTTCGGCTTCCACCCACGGCACCGGCTGCGCATGCAGGCTGGTGAACACGGGGGCGACGTCGTCGGCAGTGGGCGACTCAAGATCCGGACGCATCAGCGAGTACAGCGCGTCGTTGTGGATCATCGGGGTCGAGACGTTGCCCGGGGCCACCGCGTTGACGGTGACGCCCGACTGCGCGAGGTCCAGGGCAGCACTCTTGGTCAAGCCGATCACGCCCCACTTGGAGGCCGCATAGCCGACGATGTTCGGTCCGCCCATCCGACCCATCATCGACGAGACGGTGACGATTCGCCCGTACCCGCGCTCGGCCATGCCCGGAGCGACGGCGGCGACCGTGTGGAACACGCCGGTCAAGTTGCTGGCGATGACCTCGTCCCACGCGGCTTCGGGCAGCGACTGAATGGAGCCGGGCATGGAGACGCCCGCGTTGGCGACCGCGATGTCGATGTGCCCGAACTCCTCGGTCGCCCGTGCCACCAGCGCGTCGACTGCGCCGCGATCAGCGGTGTCGAGGACTTCGGTGAGGCAGCGTCGGCCGGTCGCCTCCACGAGGCGGGCCGTCTCCGCCAGATCGTCGGTGGTCGCGAGCGGATAACCCATCGTGTCCGGGGTGGCGCATCGGTCCGCGAGCACGACGTCCGCGCCCGCCCGCGCGAATGCCAGGGCGTGTGCGCGCCCCTGGCCGCGTGCTCCACCCGTGATGAGTGCTACCCGTCCGTCGAACTCGCCCATGTCGCCTGCTCCCTCGTTGATCCGATAGTCCGAAATCCAGCCTACTGACTCCGACGATCTCGTATTTGAATCCCCGATCCGGCCGATTTCGGCCGAAATCACGAAGATGTCGGCGCTGAGGTGATTTGTTTACGGAGGACACTGGGCGAGAAGCGACGAGAGAAGGGAAATGCAGATGCAGTTGGAGAACAAGGTCGTCATCGTGACCGGCGGTGCGGCGGGTATCGGCGGCGCGATCTCCCGCGTGCTGACGGCGCGCGGAGCCAAGGTGGTCGCGGTCGACATCGACGCGGCCGCCGGTGCTGCCCTCGAAGCCGACCGGGGTGCCGACGTCGTCTTCATCCAGGCCGACGTCGGGCTGCCCGAGACCGCGGAACGAGCCGTGAACACCGCGGTCGAGCGGTTCGGTGGTCTGACGGGTGTGGTGAACAATGCGCACGCCTCACGGCAGGCGCCCTTCATCGACGTGACTCCGGACATGTGGGACCTCTCGTTCTCCACCGGCTTCTTGGCGACTCGCAACTTCATGCTGGCGGCGTACCCGCATCTGAAGGACGCCGGCGGTTCCATCGTGAACTTCGGTTCGGGAGCAGGCCTCGTCGGTCAACCCACCCAGGCCACCTATGCGGCAGCGAAGGAGGCCATTCGCGGGCTCTCCCGGGTGGTCGCGAACGAGTGGGCGAAGGACGACATCCGTGTGAATGTGGTCTGCCCGATGGCACTGACCGCCGGCGTCGAGGCGTGGAGCAAGGCGGCGCCGGATCTCTACCACGAGTCGCTGACGAAGATTCCGCTCGGCCGGTTCGGCGATCCGGAGGGCGACGTGGCGCCGATCGTCGCGTTCCTGCTCTCCGACGACGCCAAGTACATGACCGGTCAGACGGTGATGGCCGACGGCGGCGCGAACAAGGTGTACTGACGCGGCAGTGCACCTCGGACGCCTAGGCCTTGCAGTCGAGGCGGTTCCTCTCACGACGATACCGTCGCCTCCAGGAGTCGCAAGCTGTACCGAGTCATCCGGGCACGAGCGGCGACGAGGCGACGCGTCTCGTCGTCGGGATCCCGGCTGAGGAGCTCCACCGGCAACGCCGAAAGACCACTGAACAAGGCGAGTTGCAATGCGTGAGCCCGCTCGATCAGTTCCACCGCGATCGACTCGCCCTCTGCCGCCAAACCGTCGACGTACGCCTCCAGGATGATGCCGTCGCGCACTTCGAGATCGGCGGCGGAACGCTTGCCGATCTGCACATCCCCGACGAGGAGCTGCCCCAGGTCGAAGCCGACCGGCATCGATCGGAAATAGCCGAAGTCGATCAGCGTGAACCCCGCTCCATCGGGCCGCACCAGCAGGTTGTTGGGACACGCGTCTCCATGCGCGGCCAGATGCGGCATCGCGGACAACTCCGCGGCGATGGCGTCGACGCTCTCCGCCGCCGCCAGCGTCGGCTCCCGCAACGCGGCGAAATCGGCGGCCAGCAGCGGGTGGTCCCAGACGTCGGACCGGAGGTCCGGGAGCACTTGATTCCGGAACCGGCCGTCCACGTAGGACTGCAGCCGAAAATCGTGGGAGATGTTTGCCGCCACGCCCCGCACCGCGCGCGAAGCCGCGAACCGACCGAGCAACCGGGCGGCGTCGGCGTACCGTTCCAGACTCCACTCGATAGGGTCGTCTGCCACCAGCTCGAGCCAGACCGCGTACGACGACTCGTCGATGGTCTGCACCGAGATCACGTCGGGCATCGCCAAGCCCATCGGCAACCCCGCCGCGAGAGTCGAGCAGTAGACCTCCGCCTCCGTCCGCCACGGCACCGTGGTCCGGGCCCACTCGCGAATCGCCGGCGGCACGAAAGCGAACTCCGGCGACCGCGACCACTCACGGATGTGTTTGACGAAGAAGGAGAAGTCGCGTTCGACGCCGTCGACCAGCGCGACTCCCGACACCGCGAATCGTCCGGCGGTCGTCAAAGATGGAACGTCGTAGGGGAACTCCTCGGCACGACCACTGAGCAGCATCACCGAACAGGAGCTCCATCGGCTCGCGACCATCGCCGACAGCGTCTCGTCGGACACTGTGGCCTGCCCGAGGACATCCAGATCGATCGACATGGCCTACTCCGAACTCAGCGAATCAACCCTGCCCCTAAATCGTAAGGTAGCTTTACTATCATGGTCAATGTCGACTTACCCGCCGACGAACTCGAGATCGTGGTGGCACTCCAAGCGCTGCGACGCCGCCTCCTCGACGGCTACGACGAAACCGATTTCGACGGCCTTCGCGTGTCTCAACTGCGGGTCATCCACTGCGTCGCGCACGGCGGGGTCAGCGTCACCGAACTCGCCGACCGCCTAGCGATGTCGAAGCAGGCCTGCGGACAGTTCGTCACCGAGTTGGTGGCGACCGGCCACCTGTCGACGCGCGTCTCGACGGACGACCGACGACTCAAAGTCGTCGACCGAACCGCCGCGGGCGAACGACTGGTGAAGGCTCAGCACCAACACTTCCTCGAGGTCGAGGCCGGTTTGGCCGCCGAAGTGGGACCCGCCCGCTATCGGACTTTCCGAGACGTGCTCGACGAGCTCGCCTTCGGCGCTCCACCCAGCGAGACGTTGAATCGGCACTCCACCAACGTCCCCCTCGCTGGGCGCAGCAGTGACCCTCACAAGTCGTCGGCGATCGCATCGATGACGTAGTCCCGTTTGATTCCCGATGTCGCCCGACCCCACTCGCTCGCACGAACCCGCACTTGGTGCGCGTCGAACGCTGCCCGATCCACAAATCTCTCCGCGACGATCCACACCAGTGGATCATCCGTTGGTTCGACATCGAAGTGCAGGCACCCGCCTTCGGCGCGAGTCAGTTCGACATGTCGGTCAAGGTGGCGGCGCACGACAGCCGCCTCATCCGCGTTCCCACAGACCAATCGCCCTGTGAGGCCGATTGCGCTCGACTCGACCATGGCCATCTCCGCTCAGCAGACACGTCGGGAACCCGATGCGAATCCCAACCATGTGAGTCGATTGTTTCACCAAACACCGTCCGAGCGTGCGCGAGACCGTCGCCAGCGCTTCCTGAGCCTCCGCAGGAGATCAATTGCGCATGCCATCTCCGCGCCGCGGATCTTCGATGACAAGCGGGTTCGGGAGCGTTGCATCGGCAGTCCCCGCGTTCAACCGCGACGCACGAAGACGTCGAGAAACTCAGGACGTCGACGACGACCGCGAGATCCGCTTCAGCCGCCTTTGCGTCCGTCGGGCCCAGTCGAACGTGACCGGATGGCGGTGCTGACCGAACACTGCCCGCAAATCGGCCCACCCCTCCGGCCCAGCGGGTCGGCCCACGCGAAGCACGCCACGAGTGCATCACGCACCAGCCGGCGCCACCGGCGAGCACATGACGTTCACGGCGCCCTCCACGGATTCAGGGTCGGCACGTCGAGCGCGGCGAAGTCCTTGACGTTCCGAGTCACAACGGTCAGGCCATGAACCGCAGCCGTCGCCGCGATGAGGGCATCGCGTTCGGGTCGCTGGTCCGGCACGTGCAGGCGGGCTGCTCGACGTGCGACCGGGACATCGACAGGCAGGATCCGTCCGGCGAATGCGTCCAGCAACTCGTCGTCGAGCCAGGCCTGCACACGCTCTCCCTGCAGGGGGTCGCGGCGAGCGATACGGCCGATGCCAACCTCGACCTCCAGCACCGTGATCGCCGACAGATACAGATCTGACGGCACGCGGCCGGCGACCCACACTCGCACGCGAGCATCGGCCCGCATGCGAGCCTTGCGCAGCTCGCTGACGACGTTAGTGTCCAGCAGGTGACTCACAACTCAGGCACCCGCATTTCGATGCGCGCAGGCTCGAACTCGATGTCGAGATCGTCCTCCATACTCAGCCGATCAACCAGCTATGCACCCCGCTCACCCATCCGCCTGTACTGTTCGATCGACAGGAGGACGTAGGCAGGCTCACCCCCGGTCAGTGATCACGACTGGAGCTCCACCACGTCGCCGCAGTTAGAACCGTATGCCCCGATGGCTCCCATTCGGGGCCGAATCACGGTCAGGCCAAGTCCTCGAAACTCTCCTCACCGGGCCGCCACACCATCCATGCGCCGTCAGCGAATCCCCTGAGCTCGGCTATTTCGGTGTGCACCTCGTCCAGCTTCGGATGAATGCCCACCGAGCCCGTGTCCAAGACGATATGAATACCCGAGCCCGTCTCTTCGCGGGTCGCAACCACCGCGCCGGGCACCAACCGACGCAATATATCTGCATACCCCAACTCGGACTCACGCCAGACTCTGCCATTGACTGTCACCGCTGGCCAGACATAGCAGTTCAGCACCAATGATCCTGGGCCTCCCGGCTCACCATCGAACCTGAGCTGCAGGTAGTCGTTGAGCACGAACTCAACCGAGTACATCCGGTTGCCCACGAGCCGCGACAGCAACTCGTTCGGCACGTAGGACCCAGCGCCTGTCATGCGACGACGAGCGGGGAGATCCCGGCGATCTCGCCCGCCAGTACACGTCGCTCGATCCGCAGCTCGTAGTGCGACTGCAGGTTCATCCAGAACTCATCAGACGTTCCGAAGTATCGCGCCAGCCGGATCGCCGTGTCCGCGGTGATTCCCCGCTTGCCGTGCACGATCTCGTTGATCCGACGCGGCAGCACACCGATCGACACTGCCAGCTTGTTCTGCGTAATCCCGAAACCCTCGATGAAGTCCTCCATCAAGATCTCTCCCGGGTGGATCGGCTCGATCATGTTCGTCTCAGTGGTAGTCGACGAGCTCGACATCTTCGGCACCTCCATCTCTCCAGACGAAGCAGATGCGCCACTGGGCGTTCACCCGAATACTGTGCTGACCACGACGATCACCGACCAGCTTCTCCAACCGGATACCCGGTGGAATCCGAAGGTCCTCGACATCCTTACGCCGCATGGATCAACTCGAGCTTGCGCAGCGCCGCCCGCTGCACGGTGCGATCAACGCCCTTGACGTACTGCTCGCGCCAGATGCGTTCGGCATCCTTGTCGCCGAACGATCTGATCACACGACCAGCGTATAACGGTAGTCGTCAATAACGCTAGACGTTAAACCGGAACTCGACCACGTCGCCGTCCTCCATCACGTACTCCTTGCCCTCCATGCGCACCTTTCCGGCGGCCTTGGCGGCGTTTATGGAGCCGTTCTCATCGAGGTCCGCGAACGAGACGATCTCGGCCTTGATGAAGCCCTTCTCGAAGTCGGTGTGGATGACGCCCGCGGCCTTCGGCGCGGTGTCACCCTTCCGGATGGTCCAGGCGCGCGACTCCTTGGGGCCCGCGGTCAAGTAGGTCTGCAGACCGAGCGTGTGGAAGCCCGCGCGAGCCAGCTGACGCAGACCCGGCTCGTCCTGACCGATCGAGTCCAGCAGTTCCTGCGCATCCTCTTCGTCGAGCTCGAGGAGTTCACTCTCGACCTTGGCGTCGAGGAACACGCAGTCGGCCGGAGCGACGGCGTCGCGCAGTTCCTGCTTGCGCGCATCGTCGGTCAGCACGCTCTCGTCGGAGTTGAAGACGTAGAGGAACGGCTTGGCGGTCAGCAGGTGGAGTTCGCGCACCGACGACAGGTCGAAGTCGTTCCTCGCCGCGAAGAGCGTCTTGCCGCCGTCGAGAATCTCCTGGGCGCCCTTGGCCGCGTTGAGGACCTCGACCTGGTCCTTGTTCTTCTTCGCTTCCTTCTCGAGGCGAGGGATCGCCTTCTCGAGGGTCTGCATGTCGGCGATGATCAGCTCGGTCTCGATGACCTCGATGTCCGAGCGGGGATCGACGCGACCGTCGACGTGCACCACGTCTTCGTCGGCGAACACGCGAACCACCTGGCAGATGGCGTCGGCCTCGCGGATGTTCGCGAGGAACTGGTTGCCCATGCCCTCGCCCTCGGAGGCACCCTTGACGATGCCTGCGATGTCGACGAACGACACAGTGGCAGGCAGGATCCGCTCACTGGAGAAGATCTCAGCGAGACGTTCGAGCCGGGCGTCCGGCAGTTCCACCACGCCGACGTTGGGCTCGATCGTCGCGAACGGGTAGTTCGCGGCGAGCACGTCATTGCGGGTCAGGGCGTTGAAGAGGGTCGACTTTCCGACATTGGGCAGGCCGACGATACCGAGGGTAAGACTCACGGGTCGTCAGTCTATCTGCGATTGGGCGCTCGACCTATCCGACCCTCGTCGCCGCCGTTTCTTCTCCTTCGCTGCGGCACGGGCGGCCTCGTCCTCGGCCGCGACCTCCTCGCCCGCCGCCTGGCCGATCTGCTCGAGGATGTACCTCAGCGCGACGGCGAGGCACGAGGCCGTGGGGACCGCGAGGAAGGCGCCGGTGATGCCGAACAGGGTGCCACCGAGCGTCACCGAGAGCAGCACGATCACGGCATGCAGGTTCATCGACTTGGACTGCAGCCACGGCGAGAGGACGTTGCCCTCCAACTGCTGGACCGCCAGGATGATGCCTAGAACGATGAGCGCCGACGTCAACCCGTTCGAGACGAGCGCGATCAACACCGCGAGGGCACCGGCGACGAAGGCACCGACGATCGGGATGAAGCCACCCAGGAAGGTGATGACGATCAGCACTGCCGCCAACGGTACGTCGAGGATGATCAGGCCGATGCCGATCAGCGATGCGTCGACGAAACTGACGATGGCCTGCGTCCGGATGAAGCCACCGAGCGTGTCCCACATGCGCCTCAGGATCTCGCTGAGGTGATCCGAGCCGCCCTTGCCCATCGTGCGCTCGAGCCACGGCAGGAAGCGCGGACCGTCCTTGAGGAAGAAGAACACCAGCACCACGGTCGTGAAGAGGGTGATCAACGCCGAGGTGGCGACACCGACACCGCTGAAGACACCACTCGCGATCGCGGTGGCGCTGCTCTGAAGCTTGGAGGTGATCTCGTTCACGAGCGAACTGAGTTGCTCGTCGTCGACGTTGAGCGGCGGACCCTGAACCCATTTCTGGACCGTTCGGACGCCGTCGACCGCACGATCGGCCAGTTCCGGCGCTTGATCGACGACCGACGGAACGATCAACGCGATGACGCCGGCGATGACGCCCACACCGCCGAACAGCACCACCAGCGAGGCGAGCGCAGGCGGCGTGCGGAACCGCAGGAGCAATCGGACCAGCGGCCAGAGCACGGTCGCAACGACGATCGCGAGGATCACCGGCAGCAGGATGACCCAGAACTGCGACAGCAACCAGAGCAGGGCGAACAGGAATGCCATCACCACCAGCATCTGCAAGCACAGGACCGCGGTGGACCGCAGCCCGGCGCGAAAGACGCGGCCGCGCGTCGGATACGGCTTTCCGGTCACCGGGTTCACCAAGGGGCCGGCCGGCGCTTCCGCAGTCGTCGACGGCGAGTCCGGCGAATCGGCGTCCGATTCTACGGCTGGCTCTGGATTCTGGTCGCTCACGAGGCAATCTTCACACAGCCCTGCGACATTCGCGCGCAGTGGCACGCGC
>NZ_JAAYXO010000157.1 GCF_012515855.1 Gordonia sp. (in: high G+C Gram-positive bacteria) | reverse complement strand
CGTCGTTGGCCGCGACGACGAGGATCGCGATGTCGGTCACCTGCGCGCCACGGGCTCGCATGGCCGTGAAGGCCTCGTGACCCGGCGTGTCGATGAAGGTGAGCGCACGCTCGATGCCCTCGTGCTCGGTCCACACCTGGTACGCGCCGATGTGCTGCGTGATGCCACCGGCCTCGCCGCCGCCGACGTTCTCCTTGCGGATGGTGTCGAGCAGGCGGGTCTTGCCGTGGTCGACGTGACCCATGACGGTGACCACCGGCGGACGCTGAGCGAGATCTTCCTCGCCGCCCTCGTCCTCGCCGAAGGTGAGGTCGAAGCTCTGCAGGAGCTCGCGGTCCTCGTCCTCCGGGCTGACGACCTCGACGACGTAGTTCATCTCGGAGCCGAGCAGCTCCAGCGTCTCGTCGTTGACCGACTCGGTCGCGGTGACCATCTCACCGAGGTTGAACAGCGCCTGGACCAGCGATGCCGGGTTGGCGTCGATCTTGTCCGCGAAGTCCGAGAGCGAAGCGCCGCGGGCGAGGCGGATGACCTCACCGTTGCCGTGGGGCAGACGGACGCCGCCGACTGCCGGTGCCTGCATCGAGTCGTACTCTTGACGCTTCTGACGCTTCGACTTGCGTCCACGACGCGGTGCGCCGCCCGGACGTCCGAAGGCACCTGCTGCGCCGCCGCGTCCGCGACCGCCGCCGCCACCACCCGGGCGACCGCGGAAGCCGCCGCCGGGAGCTGCGCCGCCGCCACCGGCACCGCCGCCGCCACCGGGACGGAAACCGCCGCCACCGGGGCCGCCGGAACGACCACCGGGACCGCCGCGACCGCCCGGACGGGCGTCAGGACGCGCCGCACGCTGCGGCATCGCACCCGGGCTCGGGCGCGGAGGCATGTTGCCCGGGGTAGGACGAGGACCGCCCTGTGCGCCACCGGGACGCGGGCCGCCGGCACCCGGGCGTGCACCCTGGCCGCCGGGACGGGGACCGCCCTGACCGGCGCCCGGACGAGGTCCGCCGGGTCCGGGACGACCGCCACCGGGGCGGGGGCCTGCGGCACCCGGACGCGGCCCTGCGGGGCGCGGCGCGGGAGCCGAGGAGAACGGATTGTTCCCGACACGCGGCTGGCGGGGGCCGGGGCGCGGGCCCGGACGGGGTCCGGGTGCCGCGGGTGCCTGGCCTGCCGAGGCGGCGGGAGCCTCCGGCTTTGCGGCCGGAGCGTCGGGAGCCTTCGGAGCCGGCTTGGGACCGGGCTTGCTGGTCGCCGCGGCCGGTGCGGGCGCTGCCGGAGCCGGCTTCGGGGTGCTCGGTGCTGCCGGCGCCGCCGCAGCGGGCTTCGCTGCAGCAGGTTTGGCCGCAGCAGGTGTCGCCGCAGCAGGCTTGGGAGCCGGGCCGGGCTTGGGACCCGGCTTGGCGCCTGGCTTTGCTGCCGGCTTAGCCGGGGCAGCACTGGAGTCGGCGGAACCGCCGGACTCGAAAGATTCGCGCAGTCGTCGGGCCACCGGGGCCTCAACAGTCGACGATGCGGATTTGACGAACTCGCCCTGCTCCTTGAGACGTTCCAGCACAACCTTGCTGGCGACTCCCAATTCCTTGGCTAGTTCGTGAACGCGGGCCTTGCCTGCCACTGCTCTCCTCACTTGGAGGTCGAGCGGGGCTGCCCGCGTCGACCTCGGTTCAATCAGTAAACGTGCTCATCGTGGAGACTTCACGGTGTGCTCATGTGTTCTGCTACCTGTCCTGACTCCGCATGAAGTCCTCATGGTCGATCCCACCGATCGCCTCGGCGAGATCCTCTGGTCTCACGGCGACGCCGCGATCCCGTAGTGCCGACCCGAAGGCGTTGCGCCGCACCGCCGACGCCAGACATCGCGCGTCTCGGTGCAGCCAGGCGCCTCGTCCCGGCAGTCTCCCTCTCTCATCGACCACGACATGCGTCGTGTTGTCGTCGCCACGTGCTGCCACCAGCTTGACCAGCACCTCAGTGTGGTCGCGCCGACGGCATCCGATGCAGGTTCGCACCGGAGGTGCCGACGTAAGAAGGGCCACGGGTCAGTTTAGCGCATCTTGCGGCTGGTCGGTGCCACCGTCGGTGTCGCGCGGGCCACCATCGCCCGCGTCCGACCGGATGTCGATGCGCCAACCGGTCAGTCGAGCGGCCAGTCGGGCGTTCTGCCCCTCCTTGCCGATGGCCAACGACAGCTGGTAGTCGGGAACGATCACGCGGGCAGCCTTGGCCGCCTCGTCGATCACCGTGACCGAGATCACCTTGGCCGGCGACAGTGCGTGTCCGACGAACAGCGCCGGGTCGGCGGCGTAGTCGATGATGTCGATCTTCTCGCCGGACAGTTCGCTCATCACGTTCCGGACGCGCTGTCCCATCGGGCCGATGCACGCGCCCTTGGCGTTGAGTCCGGAGACTCCGGTGTGCACCGCGATCTTCGACCGGTGGCCCGCCTCGCGAGCGACCGCGACGATCTCGACCGAACCGTCGGCGATCTCCGGCACCTCGAGCGAGAACAGCTTGCGAACCAGGTTGGGGTGCGTGCGGGACAGCGTGATCTGCGGGCCGCGCGCACCGCGCGTCACACCGACGACGTAGCACTTGATGCGGTCGCCGTGCTTGTAGGACTCGCCGGGCACCTGCTCCGCGGCCGGGATCACGCCCTCGGTGGCGTTGGCGTCGCTGCCGATCTGGACGACCACCATGCCGCGCGCGTTGGCCTTGGCATCGGCCTGCACCACGCCGCCGACCACCTCGCCCTCGTGCGCGACCAACTCGCCGTAGCTCTTCTCGTTCTCCGCATCACGCAGCCGCTGCAGAATCACCTGACGGGCGGTGGTCGCCGCGATGCGACCGAAGCCCTCCGGCGTGTCGTCCCACTCGTGGACCACGTTGCGATCCTCGTCGAGCTCCTGCGCCATCACGCGCACCTGACCCGACTTCCGGTCGATGTCGATGCGGGCGTGCGGAGCGAAGCCGTCGGTGTGTCGGTAAGCCGTGAGCAACGCCGTCTCGATCGCGTCGAGGACGGTCTCGATCGACACGCCCTTCTCGGCTTCGATGAGTCTCAGTGCGCTGATATCGATGTGCATGGTGGCGGTTCCTATTCGCTTGTCGGATTGAGTTGTGGTCGGGCGGAGATGTCGGGGTCGGTCGGCGAGCGCCGGGTGTGTGCCGGGGCTTTCAGTCTGCCTGCTGGGGAGTACCGCTGTCGCGACGACGGGCCACTTCGTCATCGTCGAGGCCGCAGGCACGCAGCGCGGCCTCTCCGGGACGGCTGAAGTCGACGTCCACGACCGCATTCGCGATGTCGACGTAAGCCACGTCGAGGGTCCCGATGCGGTTCTTGTCGACGAGCACCAGGGTCACCTGATGGTCGTCGCTGACGCCCACGCGAGCCTCCGCCGACTCGCGTCGACCGTCGACGGTGTAGTCGACCTTCACCTTGCGTCCCTGGCTTCGCCGCCAGTGCCGAGGCAAGGTCAGCGGCCGACCGATGCCCGGCGTGGTGACTTCGAGCTCGTAGGGCGCCGCGCCGAGGACGTCGGCGTCGTCGAGCGCGGTCTCGATCGCGCGACTCACGTCGGCGAGTTCATCGAGGGTCGAGCCGCCGTCCCGGTCGACGACGATCCGGATGTCACGACGTCCCGGCGGAGTCAGCAGCACGACGTCTTCGAGATCGAAGCCGAGGCGGTCGAGCAACGGCGACACCAGGTCGCCGATCTGTTCGGTGCGGGCCTCGCCGCTCATGCGCCATCCTTCGGGTTCGGTCGATCCAGTCATCGGTGTCGGGCCACGACAGCCGTCGGGCCGGGGTCCGAGTATAGTCGACCAGGAAGGCTGGCAGAATCTCCGACTGTGACACCACCGTCGACCCGCCACCGCGCCCCAGTTTCGGACCGTGGCGAGCAGCCGTCCACCAGCACTCCGCTCTCGCGTCGAGCCCTGCTCCGCGGGGGCGCCGCCGCGGGTGTGGCCGTTGCCGCCGGGTGGTCGCTGACCGCATGCGATTCCGGGCCGTCGCAGCGACAACTCGACGCGCAAGCCCTGCTCCCCCACGCGCAGGCCGCCTTTCGGCAGCAGACGGCGGCGGCGCAGCTCGCCCCGCGCAACACCGCTTACACCGAGGCGCTCGGCACCGTCGCCGACCAGCGCGGCCAGCATCTGACCGCCCTCCGCGACGAGATCAACCGTCTGCACTCGTCGATCGCCGCGCAGATCGAGACTCCGGCACCCACGCCCACCGCGTCGGTCCAAGCACTCGCGGGCGAGCTCGAGCAGTCCGCGAAGGCGGCCGCGACCTCGTGCCTCGAGACCTCCGGCTTCACCGCCGGGCTCCTGGGATCGATCAGCGCCTCCTGCCAGACCCTCGCGAAAGTGCAACTCGCATGAGCCAGAACTCCGCCCTCAACGCCGCGGCCGACGCTGAGAACACCGCCGTCTTCACCTACGGTCTGCTGACCGCCTTCACCACCGGGGAGGTTCGTCGAACGGTCGCGCAGGACATCGTCGACCACCGGGTCCGCCGCGACGAGCTCAACGAGATCCTGTTGGCCGACGGACAGCCGGAGCGAACACCCGCAGCGGGCTACCGGCTACCGATCGAGGTAACGGATCAGGGCACCGCGGCGCAGGCTGCGATGGCCGCCGAAGTCGACTGCGAGAAGGCCTACCGCGCACTGCTCGAGCAGGCCACCGACGGAGCCGTTCGCCGCACCGGCGTCGACGGTCTCACCGCCTGCGCGCTCCGCTCTTCGTACTGGCGCGGCATCGCAGGCGTCTCGCCGCGAACCGTGGCGTTCCCCGGCCAGTAGCCGCGGCCGACCGCTAGCCTGCGGTCATGGCGATTGCACGGATCGGCTCGGTGACCCTCGACTGCGACGACCCCGTCCGGCTCGCCGCGTTCTGGTCGGCGATGCTCGACGGCGTCCTCACGCATTCGTCGCCGAAGTACGCCTGCGTGCGCGCCGGGTCGATGGTGGTCACCGCGTTGCGGGTTCCCGACCACCGTCCGCCGCCATGGCCGGACGACGACATCCCCAAGCAGATGCACCTCGATCTGGTGGTCGACGATCTCGACGAGGGCGTGGCCGAGGCGGTTCGCCTCGGCGCACGTCTCGCGTCCGAGCAGTTCGCGCCCCATCTGTGCCGGACCCTGTTCGACCCCGCGGGGCACCCGTTCTGCGTCTGTCTCGACCGCGCGCCGTTCTAATGTCCGACGCGCGGCCGGTGCGTCAGCCGCGCGCGGCGGCGATCACCGAGTCCACGGCGCCGTCGACAGCGACCTGGGCGGTCTCGCCCGTGAAGCGATCGCGGATCTCGATGGTGCCGTCGGCCCAGCCGCGACCGACCACCACCACGATCGGCATGCCGAGGAGCTCGGCGTCCTTGAACTTGACGCCCGGCGATGCCTTGCGGTCGTCGAACAGGACCGACAGACCGGCGGCGTCCAGATCGGCGGCCAACTGCTGGGCGCCGGCGACGGCGGCCTCGTCCTTGTTGGCGATCACCAGGTGCACGTTGAACGGCGCCACCTCGCGCGGCCAGCGCAGCCCCTTGTCGTCGTGCATCTGCTCGGCCAGCACCGCGACCATGCGCGAGACGCCGAGCCCGTAGGAGCCCATCGTCACGCGCACCGGCTTGCCGCTCTCGCCGAGGACGTCGAACGAGAAGGCGTCGGTGTACTTGCGTCCGAGCTGGAAGATGTGGCCGATCTCGATGCCCTTGGCGGTCTCGAGAACGCCCTTGCCGTCGGGCGACGGATCGCCCGCGCGGACCTCGGCGGCCTCGATGACGCCGTCGGGCGTGAAGTCGCGGCCGCAGACCAGGTCCACGTAGTGGCTGCCCTTGACGTCGGCTCCGGTGATCCAGCGGGTGCCGCTGACCACGCGCGGGTCGGCGAGGTACGTGAACCCCGCGGCCTGCACTGCCTTCGGGCCGATGTACCCCTTGACCAGTTCCGGGTTGGCCTCGAAGTCGGCGTCCACCAAGAGTTCCACCTCGGCGGGCTCCACCGACGCCTCGAGACGCTTGAAGTCCACCTCGCGGTCGCCGGGGACGCCGACTGCGGTGATCTCCCACTCGCCGCCGGGCTTGCGGAGCTTGATCATGACGTTCTTGAGGGTGTCTGCCGCGGTGTACTCGCCGTCGAGGGCGCCGTTGGCCCAGTCGACCAGCGTCTCAATGGTCGGCGTGTCGCCGGTCTCGTGAGCCACCGCTGCGGGCAGTCCGTCGAGCGGGATGTCGGCCGGGACGGGTGTGACGACCGCTTCGACATTGGCCGCGTAGCCGGACTCGGTGCTGCGGACGAAGGTGTCCTCACCGACCTCGCACTCGGCGAGGAACTCTTCCGAAGCGCTGCCGCCCATGGCGCCCGAGGTCGCCTTGACGATCACGTACTTGACCCCGAGGCGGTCGAAGATGCGCTGGTAGGCGGCACGGTGCGCGTCGTACGACGCTTGCAGGCCGGCGTCATCGAGATCGAACGAGTAGGAGTCCTTCATCACGAACTCGCGACCGCGCAGCAGACCGGCGCGAGGGCGCTCCTCGTCCCGGTACTTGGTCTGCACCTGGTACAGCGTGACCGGAAGATCCTTGTACGAGCTGTACTCGCCCTTCACCAACTGGGTGAAGATCTCCTCGTGCGTCGGGCCCAGCATCATGTCGGAGCCCTTGCGGTCCTTCACGCGGAAGAGCGCGTCGCCGTACTCGGTCCACCGACCGGTGGTCTCGTACGGTTCCCGCGGCAATAATGCGGGCAGCAGGATCTCCTGTGCGCCCATCGCGTCCATCTCCTCGCGGACCAGATTCTCGACGGCGCGGAAGACCTTGAGGCCCAGCGGGAGCCACTCGTAGACACCGGGAGCGGCACGGCGGATGTAGCCCGCGCGCACCAGCAACTTGTGGCTGGGGACTTCGGCATCGGCCGGGTCGTCGCGGAGGGTACGCAGGAACAGCTTCGACATCCGTGTGATCACGATGTACCAGCTTAATCGGCTCGCCTCGGCGTTGGTTAGGGTGGTCGCGTGCTCGTGATCCTTCCTCCTTCGGAGACCAAATCTGACGGCGGCAAGGCCGCACCGCTGAACCTCGACTCGCTCTCCCTCCCCGAGCTGACTCCGATTCGACGCAAGCTGGCCGACGCCCTCGTGGAACTCGCCTCCGACCTCGACGCCTCCCGGGAGGCGCTGGGACTCGGCGCCTCTGCCGTCGCCGAGATCGAGCGCAACGCCGACCTCTGGGAGTCGCCAACCCGCACCGCGATCACTCGCTACACCGGCGTGCTGTACGACGCCCTCGACTACCCGGGCATGACGCGTGCGTCCAAGACCAAGGCCGGCGACCGCCTGGCGATCGGTTCCGCGCTGTTCGGCGTGGTCGCCGCCAACGATCTGATCCCCGCCTATCGACTCTCGGGCGGGTCCAAGTTGCCCGGCTTCGGGACGCTCGGCTCCCTGTGGAAGCCCGCGCTCTCCCCCGCCCTCGACCGGCTCGACGATTTCGTCGTCGACCTCCGCTCGGGCGTCTACCAGAAACTCGGGCCCGTGGACGGTGCCGTGACGGCCACCGTCGTCACCGAGGCGTCGGACGGATCACGCAAGATCGTCAGCCACTTCAACAAGCACTACAAGGGGCTGATGGCGCACGAACTCGTGCGGACCCGCCGCACCGTGCGCGACGTGAACGCCCTCGCCGCCGTGCTCTCCGATGCCGGGCAGCGCGTCGAGATCACCTCTCCCCTCGAGATCACCGTCATCACGGAGTGAACCGACAGAATCACTTGGCCTGGGGGAAGAACCACTGCTCGTCGTCGACGTCGTCGCGCTTGCTGCGATCGTCGACGATCCGGGCCTCGACGACCTCATCGAGCTGCGCCTTCTGCGCGCGGAGTCGTCCGTACCCGTACGCGGCGGCCATGCCGACGACGCCGGTGACGAGGCCGATCACCATCTGCAGTTCGCCGTTCTCGGCGCCTGCGTCCGCGGAGATGCGGTAGATCCAGCCGTTGAGCGCGACCACCGCGAGCGCCCCGAAGGTCAGCGGGACGACAATCGTCGTCATGCCGCTGGCGGGCAGCGGCGGGATGCCTGCGCGACGCCGATAGATCTGCCATCCCGACATCACGATCACCGCGAGTCCGACGAGAACCGCGGGGATCACCGGGTGCAGCCACCAGGCGCCGATCGCCGCGGCGAGCAGCAGGAGGCCGGCCACCGTGGCCACGACACGTGCCGCCATGTCAGAACCCCAAGGCGCGGTCGGCGTCGGTGAATCCGGCCACCGGACCGATCACCGCGATCGCCGGTGCGATGAGCTGCTGGTCGACGGCGGTCTGCCCGGCATGCGCGAGGTCGGTACGCAGCAGCCGCTGATCCGGGCGGGAGGCGTTCTCGATGAACGCGACCGGGGTGTCGCCGGGACGACCGCCGGCCAGCAGCGCGGTCGCGAACTCGTCGATGCGCTTCACCGCCATCATGATCACGATGGTCCCGCGCATCTGCGCGAGCGCCTCCCAGTTGGTGAGCGAGTCCGGATGATCGGGTCCGACGTGCCCGGAGACGATCACCACCTCGTGCGTCACCCCGCGATGGGTCACCGGGATGCCGGCCAGCTCCGGCCCGGCGATCGGGCTGCTGATGCCCGGCACCACGACCACCGGCACGCCCGCGTCCACACACGCCTGCAGTTCCTCGAAACCGCGCCCGTAGACATACGGGTCGCCGCCCTTGAGTCGGACCACGAACTTTCCCGCTCGGGCGCGGTCGACGAGGATCTCGTTGATCTGTTCCTGGCGCATCGCTCGCCCGTAGGGCACCTTCGCGGCGTCGATGATCTCCACCTGCGGGCGGAGTTCTTCGAGCAGCGCAACCGGTGCGAGGCGATCGGCCACCACCACATCCGCCTCCGCGAGCAGCTTGCGCCCGCGCACCGTGATGAGATCGGCGTCGCCGGGACCGCCGCCGACCAGCGCGACGCCCGCCGCGTGCTTGCGGTCGTCGTCGATCTTCAACGACGTCCCGTCGGCCAGCGCCTCGGTGATCGCCGCCCGAACCGCTCCGGACCGCCGGTGGTCGCCGCCCGCCAGCACACCGAACTGCAGGTCACGGTGCACGCCGGACGCCGGCGTCACCGCGGTGCCCTGCTTGGCGTCGTCGGCGCGCACGCAGAAGATCCGGGATCGTTCGGCCTCCGCGACCACCGCCGCATTGACGTCGGGATCGTTGGTGCACGCCATCGCGTACCAGGCGCCGTCGAGGTCGCCGTCGGCGTACGCGCGACGATGGACCGTCACCGCGACCTCCGACTCCACCGTTGGCGTCGGGTCGATCGCGATCACGTGAACGTCGGCACCGGACGCGATGAGATTCGGCAGCCGACGCTGTGCGACGCTGCCGCCTCCGACGACCACGACGCGTCGTCCTCGCAGCTCCAGACCGGCCAGATAATGGGGGTACGCCATGGGCAGACAGCCTAGTATGCGCGCGAATGTGACCCGACTACCACGCCCGTCAGCGGGCGGCTGCGCGCTCCAGCGCGCGTGCCCGCGAGGCCTCGAACTTGGCGACCTTCACGTCCATCTGTTCGAGGAAGGCAGCCAGCTGCTCGCGGTACATCTCGCCGATCGGACCGAAGTCGGTGCGCTCGAAGATCCGCCACTTGCGTAGCACCGGCATCACGACCTCCTGCATGTGCTGCGGCAGGTCGTAGATGCCGCCCTTGGCGATCAGCACGGCGTTCCGTCGGAAGTTCGGCATCGTCGCGCCCGGCATCTGGAAGTTCGAGACGATCATGTAGATCGCTGCCATCGCCTCATCCGGGACCAGGTCGAGCGCACCCGCGACGACGTTCCGGTAGAAGAGCATGTGCAGGTTCTCGTCGGCAGCCACTCGCTGCAGCATCCGATCGGCGATCGGATCGCCGCAGGCTTTGCCGGTGTTGCGGTGGCTGACGCGGGTGGCCAGTTCCTGGAACGAGACATAGGCGACGGCGAACAGCATGTCGTAGCTGTGGTCGCGCTGGCCGTCGTCGGCCGGCAGCGGGTCGAATCCGCCGATCATGTGCGCCATCCGGGTGCGTTCCAGCTCCACCGGGTCCACGCCTCGGGTCACGACCAGGTAGTCGCGCATCACGATCGAGTGGCGCATCTCCTCGGCGGTCCACCGCCCCACCCAGTAGCCCCAGGCGTCGTCGAGGCTGAAGTTGTCGGCGATGACGCGGTGATAGGACGGCAGATTGTCCTCGGTGAGCAGGTTCGTGATCATCGCGGCCTTCGCCGTCTCCGACAGCTGCGACTGCTCGGGGTCCCAGTCGACGCCGCCGAGCGCGGCGAAGTTGCGGCCATCGTCCCACGGCACGTAGTCGTGCGGATTCCAGTCGCGCGTCATCTTCATGTGCCGCTCGACTTCGGTCTCACACACGGGCAGGAGTTCGCGAAGCAGATCGCTGCCGCTCATTGGTTTCCCGATCAAACTGGTCATGACACTCACTCTGGTCGGCGCGAGCAGCGTTTTCACGGGGCGAAGGTCCCTTCGGTGTTGGGCCGCGAGTCGCGAAGAATCCTGTTGTAGCGTTGAGGACATGGCCGAATCGCCCCGCAAGTACCGCGTCTTCCTCGTCGACGACCACGAGCTGGTCCGTCGCGGTCTCCGCGACCTCCTGAGCACCGCGGAGGACCTCGAAGTGGTCGGCGAAGCCGCCACGGTCGACGAGGCGTGGGTGGGCATCAACGCCACCAAACCGGACGTCGCGGTGCTCGATGTCCGCCTCCCCGACGGCAACGGCGTCGAGCTGTGCCGTTCGGTCCGCAGCGCGCTGCCTGCGGTGCACTGCCTCATGCTGACCAGCTACGCCGACGACGACGCCCTGTTGGCCGCGGTGCTCGCCGGTGCCTCGGGATTCGTCCTCAAACAGATCCTGGGTCACAACTTGATCGCCGCGGTCCGCACGGTCGGCGCCGGCGGCTCGCTGCTGGACGACCGCAGCACCGCCGCCCTCCTGGCCCGGCTGCGCGACGGCGAACCGAGCGACCCGCTGGCCCGACTCACCGGTCAGGAGAAAGAAGTCTTCACGTTGATCGGCCAGGGCATGACCAACCGGCAGATCGCCGACCAGATGTTCCTCGCTGAGAAGACCATCAAGAACTACGTCTCGCGCATTCTGTCGAAGCTCGACATGCAGCGCCGCACCCAGGTCGCCGTCCTCGCGACCGAACTGCGCTCGCGGGACCGCTGACCTCGCTCACCGCAGCGGCGCGGTCCAGGTGAGGGTGGTGCCTGCGGTACTGCTGCTGGTGATGGTGAAATTGCCGTCGCAGTCGTCGGCCCGCTGAGTGAGGTTGGCCAGCCCCGACTGCGCCGCCGTCGGCGGGATTCCACGACCGTCGTCGGTGATCTCGACCGTCACGAGGTCGTCGGCGACGATCCGCACACCGATCCGTTCCGCCTGGGAATGTCGGAGCGCGTTCGAGATGCCCTCGCGCAACACCGCTTCCACGTGGGGTGCGAGCGTGTCCGGGATGAGCGTGTCGACCGGGCCGAGGAAGGCCACGCTCGGCACGATCGGAGCGTGTGCGGCCACCTCGGCGACCACGTCGAGCACCCGTCGGCGCAGGGTCACCGCATCACCGTGGCCCGGCATGCCCTGCAGGTCGAAGATCGAGGTCCGGATCTGCGCGATGGTGCCGTCCAGGTCGGTGATGACCTGTTCCATGCGTTCGTTGTCGATCGTCGGAATCTGGTCGCCCGCCCGCGCCGCCTGCATGGTCTGCAGCGACATCCCGACCGCGAACAGACGCTGGATCACCAGGTCGTGGAGGTCGCGCGCGATGCGATGGCGGTCCTCCAGGAGTTGCATGTCACGGGCCAACTGCTGCTGGTCGGCGTACGCGAGGGCAAGCGAGACCACGCGTGCCGCCCCCTGCAGACCCGCCACCTCTTCGCCGGTCCAGTAGCGACGCTCGACGCCGGTCAGCACGATCGCCGCGGTCGCCTGACCGGACTGGAGCGGCTGCAGAGTCGCCCAGCGCGCGCCTCGCCGCAGCCAGGGCTGCGATCCCGCCTGCAGCTCGCGGACCACCAACGAACCGCTCGCGCACTCGCCCTCGGGGTCGACGACGTCGAACAGATCCTCGGCGACCACGTCGCCACCGGTGTGGCCCACCACGTGGCTGCCCGTGACGATGAAGACGTCGGCTGCTCCGGTCAGGGCCGACACGTCGCGGCAGAGGCCGTCGAGGGTGTCCTTGAGCTCCGTGCCCGCGAGCGGTTCGGATCCGCGGTCGGCGATCACCTGCATCCACCGCAGCCGCGCCTGAGCGCGCTCGAACGCACGCGCGTTGTCGACCGCGATGCCCGCGGCCACGGCCAGCACTGCGACGATCTTCTCGTCCAACGCGGTGAACTCCGGGGCGCCCTGCTTCTCGGTGAGATAGATGCTGCCGAACAGCTCGTCGCGCACGATGATCGGCGCACCGAGGAAGGTGTCCATCGGCGGATGATTCGGCGGGAAGCCCACGGATGCGGGATGGTCGGACAGCTTGGGGATGCGCAGCACCTCGGGATGATGCAGGAGTTCCCCGAGCACGCCGCGGCCCACTGGGAGGGGCCCCATGGTGGCGCGCACCGTCGGTGAGATGCCGGTGTGCACAAACGCCTGCAGGCTCAACTCGGGGCCGCGGACGCCGAGCGCACAGTACCGGGCGTCGAGCGCGTCCGCCGCGACCTCGACGATGCGCTGCAATGCCTGATCGAGTTCCAGACCGCGGCCGACCAGCAGCACCGCCTCGAGGAGGTCGCGCATCGTCTTCGGGTCGCCGACGCTGGCTTCCGCCAGTGCGTCGAGGGCGGCATGCACCCCCGCCAAATCGCGCTTGCGCGTCACCTGCATCGTCTCCCCGAGAGAATCTCGCTCACGCGGGAAAGACTACCCCCGGGCCGGCTACCCCTCGGCGGACTCGGTGAGCTGCAGGCTCCGGTTGGTCCAGTCCCACAGCTCCTGGTACAGCGCCGGGTTGTCGTTGAGCTTCTGCCCGAACGACGGGATCATCTCGGTGAGCTTGCTCTTCCAGCCGTCGAAGCGGTTGCCGAAGCAGGCTTCGAGGACCGAGATCATGGCGGGCACGGCGGTCGACGCGCCCGGCGAGGCGCCGAGCAGACCGGCAAGCGTGCCTTCGCCCTCGGCCACCACCGCGGTGCCGAACTCCAGCTTGCCGCCGGCGCCGTGCTTGCGGATCACCTGGACGCGCTGGCCCGCGGTGATCAGCTCCCAGTCCTCGCCGACGGCGCGGGGCGCGAAGTCGCGCAGGGTGCGGACGCGGTCCTCACGGCTCGCGGCGAGCTCGGAGATCAAGTACTTGAGGAGGCCGAACTCCTGGGGAGCGATCGACATCATCGGCAGCAGGTTGCCCGGCTTCACCGACTTCGGCAGATCCATGATGCCGCCGGTCTTCAGGAACTTGGGCGACCAACCGGCGTAGGGACCGAACAGCAGACCCTTGTCACCGTTGATGACCCGCGTATCCAGGTGCGGCACCGACATCGGCGGCGCGCCGACGGCGGCCTGACCGTAGACCTTGGCCGAGTGCTGCTCGATGACGTCGGGGTTGGTGCAGCGGAAGAACTCGCCGCTGACCGGGAAGCCGCCGAAGCCCTTGGCCTCGGCGATGCCCGACTTCTGCAGCAGGTGCAGGGCGCCGCCGCCGGCACCGACGAAGACGAACTTGGCTTCGACGCGCACGTTCTCGCCGGTCCGGGTGTTGCGGATCTTCATGACCCAGCTGCCGTCGGACTGCTTGGTGAGGTTGCGGACCTCGTGGCCGAAGTAGAGGTCGGCGTCGCGACCGACGTAGTTCAGGAGCTGCTGGGTCAGGGCGCCGAAGTCGACGTCCGTGCCCTCGGTGAACCAGTTCAGGGCGACCGGATCGGAGTAGTCGCGGCCGTCGCCCATCAGCGGGAGACGCTCGGCGAACACGGCGTCGTCGTCGATGAACTCCATGTCGGCGAACAGCGTCTGGCTCGAGAGCGCGGCGTGACGCTTGCGGAGGAAGTCGACGCCGTCCTGGCCATGGCAGAACGCAACGTGCGGGATGGGGTTGATGAACTCGTCGGGAGCGCCCAGGAGCCCCTTGTCGACACCGAACGACCAGAACTGGCGCGACATCTGGAACTGCTCGTTGATGTTGAGCGCCTTGGCGATCTCGATCTCACCGTTGGCGTCGGCCGGGGTGTAGTTGAGCTCGCACAGCGCCGAGTGACCGGTACCCGCGTTGTTCCACGGGTCGCTGCTCTCGGCTGCTGCGGCTTCGAGGCGCTCGAACAGGCTGATCGACCACGTGGGCTCCAGCTGGCGGAGCAGCGCTCCCAGCGTCGCGCTCATGATTCCCGCACCAACGAGGGCAACGTCTGTCTTGATCACTGTGGCCACGCTGTCGAACTCCTCCACCTATCGAGCACTAAAGACCTCTATCGCGGACCATTGTTCCCCATCGAGGCCCGTTGACCCGCATCGGTTCGGACAAGTGTGGGATGACTGACACCGGCAGTCACACTGATCGAGCGTTCGCTCCGACCCGGCGAACCGACCGTACATACGTCGAACACCTATGGTGGAGCGCGTGAGTAGCGTCAAGCGTCGCGAGTGGCGACCCGATGAGTTCCTCGACCGATTCCAGGTCCTGACGATTCCCCTGGGCGATGACCCCGACGGTGAGGGTCTGATCGATGCAACGCTGGTGCGGGCACCGGGAGGCGACAACGCGCCGAACGGTGCGGTCCTGTACGTCCACGGCTTCACCGACTACTTCTTCCAGGAAGAGTTGGCGGCGTTCTTCACCGCTCGCGGCTACGCCTTCTATGCCCTGGACCTGCGCAAGTGCGGACGGTCGCTCCATGACGGCCATCAGCCGCACTACACCTCCGACCTGCGCTTCTACGACGACGAGTTGAACGCGGCGCTCGACGTCATCGCCGAGGAGACCGCAGGCCGGGTGATCGTGGCAGCACACTCCACCGGCGGCCTCATCACGCCGCTGTGGCTGGACCGTCTCCGCTCGTCCGACGTCGAACGTCACCGGCGCGTCCAGGGCCTGTTGCTCAACAGTCCCTGGTTCGACCTCCAGGGCGAAGCGATCCTCCGCACCGGCGCCGTCAACACTGTCATCAAGGGAATCGGCCGGGTGCGGGCGAAGTCGGTCCTCCCCCGCGCTCTCTCGAGCGCCTACGGGGACAGCCTCCACGTCGATCGCAACGGAGAGTGGACGTACGACGTCCGCTGCAAGCCGCTGAGCGGTTTCCCCATCACCTTCGGTTGGCTGGCGGCCGTCCGCGCCGGGCAGCATCGCCTGCATCGCGGCCTCGACATCGGCGTCCCCGCCCTGGTCCTGCGGTCCGATCACACGCACTTCGCAGGCAGTTATCGCCCCGAGGTCGACACCGCCGACTGTGTGCTCGACGTCAAGCAGATCGCGCAGTGGTCCGGGGCCATCGGCACCCGCGTGCACGCCGTCGCCGTGCCGGGCGCCCGCCACGACGTCTTCCTTTCCCTCGACGCGCCCCGACGCGTCGCCTACGACGAAGTCCAGACCTGGCTCACCAGCACGTTCGGCGAAGGAGCAGCCCGATGACGATCCATCCCGTGACCACTCAGCAGGTCGATCTCGCGATCATCGGCTCCGGCAGCGGAAACTCGATCCCCGACGAGCGCTTCGAGTCCACCACCATCGCGATCTTCGAGGAGGGCGTGTACGGCGGCACCTGCCTCAACGTCGGCTGCATCCCGACGAAGATGTTCGTGTACGCCGCCGATGTCGCGGCGGCCGCCCGCTCAGCGTCCCGCTACGGTGTCGACGCCTCCGTCAACGGCGTCGACTGGCCGGCCATCGTCGACCGGGTCTTCGGCCGCATCGACCCGATCTCCGCAGGCGGCAAGGAGTATCGCGTCGACCGCTGCGACAACATCACCGTCTACTCGAGCCACGTGCGGTTCGAGGGACGTGACGAGTCGACCGGGCGCTACCGACTGATCACCGACGCGGGTGACGAGGTCCTCGCGACCGAGGTCGTCATCGCCGCGGGTTCGCGTTCGGACGTTCCCCAGGTGATCGCCGAGTCCGGCACCCGCTACTACACCAACAACGACGTGATGCGACTGCCCGCGCTGCCGAAGCGGATGGCGATCGTCGGCAGCGGATACATCGCCGCCGAGTTCGCGCACGTCTTCGCGGCGCTCGGGGTCGAGGTCACGATCATCGCGCGCAGTGGCCGACTCCTGCGTGCGCTCGACGACGAGATCAGCGAACGCTTCACCCAGGTCGCGGGCGAGCAGTGGAACGTCGTGCTGAACGCCGCCATGACCGGTGCCACCACGCAGGCCGACGGCAGCGTCCAGCTCGAGTTCGCCGACGCCGATCCGGTCGACGCCGACGTCGTTCTCGTCGCGACCGGCCGCACACCGAGCGGAGACCTGCTGAACCTGGCGTCGATCGACGTCGCACTGCTCGACGACGGCCGCGTCCCGGTGGACGAGCACGGCCGCACGTCGGCGCCGAACGTCTGGGCGCTCGGCGACGTGAGCTCGCCGTATCAGCTCAAGCACGTCGCCAACCATGAGCAGCGCGTGGTCCAGGCCAACCTCCTGCGCGGCTGGTCGGCCGACGATCTGGAGTCGTTCGATCACCGCTACGTGCCCTTCGCCGTCTTCACCGCCCCGCAGATCGCCGCGGTCGGCCTCACCGAGGCCCAGGCCCGCGCGACCGGCCGCGACATCACCGTCAAGGTTCAGAACTACGGCGACGTGGCCTACGGCTGGGCCATGGAGGACACCACCGGCTTCTGCAAGCTGATCGCCGACCGCGCCACCGGCGAGATCCTCGGCGCTCACCTGATCGGGCCGCAGGCGTCGACGGTGATCCAGCCGATCATCCAGGCGATGAGCTTCGGACAGAGCGCCAAGGACCTCGCCCGGGGCCAGTACTGGATTCACCCGGCCATGCCGGAGGTCCTGGAGAATGCGCTGCTGGGGCTCGAGTTCGACTAGAACCGCGACGAGCGCAGTGAGATCTCGGTCGCCAGAGCTGCCGGAGCGTTCTCGGGGATCCAGTGGTCGACGTCGGTCAGCACCGAGAAACGGAAGTCCGAGTAGACGAAGCGACCGCTGAACTCGGCCTGCTCGCGGCCGAGTGCGGCGTCGCCGTCGCTCCACAGCATCGTGGTGGGGATCTCGACGGGCGGGCACGCCAGGCTCTCCGCGATGTTCCCGGTGAAGTTCGCTCGGTACCAGTTGAGCGGTCCGGTCAGCGCGCCCGGCGCCAGGATCGGCTTCAGTTCCTCGGCGCTCACTCCTGCGCGGCGCAGCAGGATCCCGTTGCGCGCGGCGAGCTTCTCTTCGGCGTCGTCGGCGATGAAGCTCTTGATGTAGGCCGATCGTTCGCGCTGGTCCGACCCCGCTTCGAGGGCCGCCCGCATGGCGGAGGGGTGTCCGGTACTGACGGCGACCAGGCCGGTGAACCGATCGGGGTACAGAGCGGCCAGCTTCCAGGCGACGATCCCTCCCCAGTCGTGACCGACGATCATCGAGTACGAGATGTTCAGGTGGTCGAGGATGCCGATGACGTCGGCCACCAGTTTGTCGAGCCGGTAGTCGTCGACCTCGGTCGGACGCGCTCCCGGGCTGTATCCGCGCTGATTGATCCGCAGCGTTCGGAGACCGGCCTCGTGGACGCGCGGAATCACCGCGTCGTAGCACTGCGAGTTCACCGGGAATCCGTGGAGAAGCACCACCCACGGACCACGGGCCGGGCCACTCTCCTCGACCTCGAAGGTCAGTCCGTCATGTTCTACCGTCAGCTGCGAGGTCGTCACCCAGCCAGCCTAGAACGTGCGCCTGGCCGAGTACCCCATTTCGTCGCGGGCATCACCCTTGCCCACCCCCGGACAGCGGATCTACAATTGATACGAATCCAATTCGGATCAATTTGGGAGTCGCCATGTCGAACGATACGGACGTCCTCATCATCGGAGCCGGCCAGTGCGGACTATCGCTGAGTAACCGCCTCCGGGCACGGCACATCGACCATCGCGCGGTGGAGGCGAACTCCGCTCCCGGCGACGTATGGCGTCGTCGCTGGGACTCGCTGCGACTGTTCACCCCGAGCCGGTACGACGGCCTCCCCGGATTGCCGTTTCCCGGCGCCTCGCGCTACCGACCCAGCGCCGGGGAGTTCGCCGACTACCTCGACGCGTACGCCGAACACATCGACTTCCCGGCGTCCTACGGGGAGACCGTCACGTCGGCCTCACCCGACCCGGCGGGCGGCTTCACCGTCCACACCGCGACCTCCTCCGGCCCCCGAGTCCGGCGCAGCAGGTGCCTGGTCGTGGCCACCGGAGGACACACCGCGCCGACGGTGCCCGCCGACGCCACCGCACTCGACAGTCGAATAGCCCAACTCCACACCGACGACTACCACCGACCCGACGACCTGCCGGGCGACCGAGTCCTGGTCGTGGGTTGCGGCGCTTCCGGTCTGCAACTCGCCGTCGAACTGGCCCGCGCCGGTCGCACCGTCACCGTGGCGGGTCGACCGACGCCCAGCATTCCGGCACCCGCCCTGGCCATTGCCGGCGGCCTCTGGTTCGCATTTCTTCACCAGGTGCTGACGCGCAGAACACCGATGGGTCGGAAGGCCGCACCGAAAGCCATCGGCTCGGGCGCGCCCCTCATCGGCATCAGCGCCACAGACCTCGAGAGGCACGGCGTCCGCCGCGTGTCGCGCTTCGACGGCGCCGTCGACGGCGTCCCTCGGATCGCTGACGGAGGCTTGATCGACGTGGACGCCGCCCTGTGGGCCACCGGATATCGACCGGCGCCACCGCTGCTCGCCGACCGACTGGCGGAAGGCTCCTCTGGACCAGACTCCCCTGGACCCGATGGACGTTCCTGACGCAGGGCCCCGTCCCGGCGCAGCGGGCGACAAGGCCACCACCCGGGCCTATCGGTCTCCGCTGCGCGCCTCGCAAGCCGCCGAGACGCGGGCCGCGATCGTCGCGGCCGCCCGCGACCTGGTGATCACCGAGGGCTTCACCAACACGACCGTGCGGAAGATCGCCGATCGAGCGGGCGTCAACATCGACACCGTCTATCGCTCGGTCGGCAAGAAGCCCGAGGTACTCCGAGTGGTGATCGAATCCGCGCTCTCGGGACTGCCGGAGGCGGTGCCCGCCGATCAGCGCGACTATGTGCGACGCATCGCAGACGCCTCTTCAGGCCGCGAGAAGCTCGAGATCTACGCCGCGGCGATCACCGAGATTCAGCAGCGCCTCGCGCCGATCTACACCGCGCTCGCCGACGCCGCCCGCACCGACGAGCAGAGTTCGGCGCTCTGGGAGGAGATCTCCCGTCGCCGGGCCGCCAATATGCGACGGTTCGCCGCCGACCTGCGCGGCACCGGTCAGATGCGCGCGGACATCGACGACGACACCGCCGCGGACCTCATCTGGAGCATGAACGGAACCGAGTACTGGGTGCTGCTGGTGGAGCATCGCGGATGGCCTCCCGAGAAGTTCCGGGAGCGACTCGCCGATACGTGGTGTCGTCTGCTGCTGGCAGAACCCTGATCAGACGGCGTCGGGCAGCGTGAGGATCTCGGCGCCGGAGTCGGTGACCACCAGGGTGTGCTCGAACTGGGCGGTCCACTTGCGGTCGACCGTGACGATCGTCCAATCGTCGTCCCACATCTCCCACGGCAGCCCGCCGAGGTTGATCATCGGCTCGATCGTGAACACCATGCCGGGCTCCAGGACGGTGTCGACGGTCGGCTGGTCGTAGTGCAGGACGATGAGACCGTTGTGAAAGGTCTCACCGATGCCGTGGCCGGTGAAGTCGCGCACCACCGTGTAACCGAACCTGTTGGCGTACGCCTCGATCACCCGGCCGACCACATTGAGCTCGCGTCCCGGCTTGACCGCCTTGATGGCGCGCTCGGTGGCGATGCGGGTGCGTTCCACCAGGTCCCGTGCCTCCTGCGAGACATCGCCCGCGAGGAACGTCGCATTGGTGTCGCCATGGACTCCGTCGATGTAGGCCGTCACGTCGATGTTGACGATGTCGCCGTCCTGGATCACCGTCGAATCCGGGATGCCGTGGCAGATCACCTCGTTGAGCGAGGTGCAGCACGACTTCGGAAATCCCTTGTAGCCCAGCGTCGACGGGTACGCGCCGTGATCGATCATGTACTCGTGGGCGATGCGATCGAGCTGATCGGTGGTGACACCGGGAGCGACCGCACGACCGGCCTCGGCCAGGGCGTTCGCGGCGATCTTGCCCGCCACCCGCATCTTCTCGATGGTCTCCGGGGTCTGCACCCAGGGCTCGCGGCCTTCGTTGACGGTGTCTTTCCACGCGTACTCCGGTCGCTCGATGGCGTCGGGGACGGGAAGAGTCGGCGAAACGACGCCGGGGACCAACGGTTCACGAACTGTCATGCCTCCGATTCTACGGCTCACTGTTATTCGTGCCGCACCGATGTGCATCCACGGGCCGACGACCAGTAAGGTGTGCCTAACTGAAACTTTGAGGAAGACGAAGGCGGAGACAGGTGACGATTGCCCGACGATCCGCGGTGTCGGTCGCCGCTGTCTGGGCTCTCGTCCTCGCGTCCGCTTTGGTTCTCACCGGATGCACCACCGTGCCCATCGACACCGGGGCCTCGGCGTCCGCGGCGAACGCGGTTTTGAAATCCGGTCCGACCGTTGCGAAACTGCCGACCGCCGACATCGTGCCGGTCGCTCCCGGGCTGGTCCCCGGCCCGCGCGCCGACCGAATCATCGCGCTCGACCGCAACGGAACGCTCGGCAGCATCGTCTTCGCCCTGGGCCTCGGCCCGCACGTCGTCGGGCGCGACCGCTCGACGACCTTCCCGTCGGCCGCCCAGCTTCCGTATGTCACCGAGCGGGGACATGCGATCAACGCCGAGCGCGTGCTCGCGCAGAACCCGTCGATCGTCCTGCTGACCGAAGATGCGACGCCCGCCGGGGCCGTCGACCAACTCCGCGCGGCGGGAATCACCGTCGCAGTGTTCACCGGCAAGCGGTCTATCGCGGGCAACTCGGCACTCATCACCGACGTCGCCAAGGCCCTCGAGGTCCCCGACGCAGGCCGAAAGCTGGTGCAGCGCACCGAGAAGCAGGTGGCCGACGCCCGCAAGCAGGTGCCCGACCCGTCGGGTGACCCGACCATCGGTTTCCTCTACATCCGCGGCGAACACCTGATTCTGCTGGCTGGCCCGGGTTCTGGTGCGGATGATCTGATCACCGCGCTGGGCGGCACCGATGCCGGTACCAAAGCCGGGCTGGACGCCGCCTTCACTCAAGTCAGCGCCGAGTCGATGATCCGCGCGAACCCGGAGGTCCTGCTGGTGATGACCCAGGGCGCCGAGTCGGTCGGCGGTTTGGACGAGGTCCTGAAAATTCCTGCGATCGCCGACACCGACGCCGGCCGGAACGGCCGGGTCGTCGCCATGGACGAGACGCAGATCCTCATGTTCGGTCCCGACACAGGTCTGGTGCTCAGTGCTCTTGCAACGTCGATCTATGCCTGATCGCACAGCGATGCTGCGCCACCGCGCCGCGTCGACCCGATCGATCTTCCGCGGCAAAGCCCTCTGGTCGATCCTCGGCACGCTGATTCTTCTCGGCGTGGTGGTCGTGATCTCCGCGGGCACCGGACAGGTGCACATCCCGCCGTTGGAAGTGCTCGGGTCCATCGCCCACCACTGGCACCTGGAGATCGGCCCGCTCCCCTCGCATCCGCAGGGTGAGAACGCCCTGTGGGTCTCACGATTCCCGCGCATCCTGCTCGGCCTGCTGGTCGGCGTCGCGCTGGGCACGGCGGGTTGTCTGCTGCAGGGTGTCCTCGCCAATCCACTCGCCGAGCCCGGCATCATCGGCGTCTCCTCGGGCGCCGCGGTGGGTGCGTGCCTGGTGATCGTCATCGGTGGCACCGGAACCAACGGCTGGGCGATCGCCGGGGCCGCGGCACTGTTCGGGCTGATCACCACCGCGGGCGTCTACGTCCTGTCGATCCGCGACGGCGCGTCGTCGACCATCATGCTGGTGCTCACCGGCATCGCGGTCAACGCCTTCTGCCTGGGCATCATCGCCTACCTCACCTACATCGCCTCGACCGCGGCACGCGAGCAGATCGTCTTCTGGCAACTCGGGTCGCTGGCGGGCAATGTCTCGTGGACCCAGGTCAAGATCGTCGCGCCCCTCGCCATCGCCGGCGTGGCGGGCGGGATGCTCCTGGTCCGCAAGCTCGATCTCCTGGCTCTCGGGGAGGTCCAGGCCGCGTCCCTCGGCGTGAATGTCGAAGTGGTCCGCCGACAGGTGATCGTGCTGGTCGCCATGCTGACCGCGGCGGGTGTGGCGTTCACCGGCATCGTGATGTTCGTCGGCTTGATCGTCCCGCACGTGATGCGACTGCTGGTCGGGCCGAAACACGCGGTCCTGCTGCCCGCGAGTGCACTCGGCGGCGCCTTGGTGATCGCCGCAGCCGATCTCGGCGCACGCTCTCTGACCGGCGGCGAGCTGCCGCTGGGCATGCTGACGTCGCTGATCGGCGGACCGATCTTCTTCCTCCTGCTGCGACAGCGGAATGCGGCGGCACGGTGGTGATGGAGAAGCGGGTGACGGAGAAGCGGGTGACGGAGAAGCGGGTGACGGAGAAGCGGGTGACGATGAACGCAGACCTCGCGGTGCGGGCCGAGCACCCGCTGATCGCCGAGAACATCACCGCCCGCATCGGCAGGCGAACCATCCTCCACGACATCGACATCGTCGCGAATCCCGGCGAGATCCTCGCTCTCGTCGGCCCGAACGGTTGCGGCAAGTCGACGCTGCTGTCGGTGCTGTCGGGGGTGCGCGCGCCGGTGAGCGGGAGCGTCCGCATCGGCGACCTCGACGTCCACCGGACCGACAGCATGGCCCTGGCTCGGGCCCGCTCCCTCGTCACCCAGCAGAACCGCGGCGACACCCCGTTCCCGGTACGCGAAGTGGTCGAGATGGGCCGGTTCCCCTGGACGCGCACGCCGGAAGCTTTGCGATCCGAGGAGATCATCGACGCCGCGATCGCCGAGTGCGATCTCGAGGATCTGGTGGAGCGCCCCTTCTCACAGCTCTCCGGCGGCCAACAGGCTCGTGTCTCACTGGCGCGGGCGATGGCGCAGGACTCCCCGGTCATCATGCTCGACGAGCCCACCGCAGCTCTCGACATCGGCCACACCGAGCAGGTGCTGTCGATCCTGCGACGACGCGCGGCCGCGGGCGCGACCATCGTGCTCGTGGTGCACGATCTGTCGCTGACTGCGGCCTACGCCGACCGCGTCGCCGTGATGAAGGCCGGCCGGCTTCTGGAGACCGGAACGGTCGACGAGGTGATGACGGCCGAACTCCTCAGCACCACCTACGACCACCCCGTGGTGGTCTGGGACCATCCCGAGACCGGCGAACGCATCATCACGCCGGTGCGCTAACTAGTCGGCTTCCGGCTCGCGACGACTGCCAGCACTCCGAGCACCAGCAGCACCAGGCCGCCGACCAGCGTCAGCCAGAGCCCGACGCCGACGCCGAGCTCCACGCCCAGCGCCTCCGCCAACGCGCCGCGATCGTTGTTGCGACTCTGTACGTCGAGTATGTCCACGATCCCGATCAAGGTCACCAGGACACCGACGACGATGGTGACGACCGCGGCGATGAACGGCAGCCTCTGCTGCTGTCGCTTCACCACGATCGCTGCCACCGCGATGCCGCCCGCAATGAGGCCCAGGATCAAGGTGAAGACTCCGTCGCCGGCGGTTCCCATCTTGGTCTCCTCACCGACGTTCACCCACGGGAGGATCGCTGCGACGATCACGACGACCGCGGTCCCGACGATCACCCACAGCAGCGGAACGGCCCTGTTCGATGCCGCGGTCGGCGGCGCACCGGCAAACGGCTGGCCGTATCCGGGGTTCTGGCCATACCCGGGACTCTGGCCGTACCCGGGGTTCTGGGCGCCGGGGTTCGGTCCTGGTCCCTGCGGAAAGTTCGGACCTGCGTTCGGATTGCTCATGACTTGCCACCTTTCGTGACTCAAGTCACTTCAGGGTGACACAAAATGCCCGTTTCGTCCGTCGATCGGACGACGCTCTCGTGCGCTGTTCTACGGACGGTAATCGCCGGGGACGGCGCCGAGGAAGTCCCTGGTCAGATTCACCGAGTTGGTGGAGTCCCCACCGAGAACGATGAGTGTCGCGAAGGCGATGTCGCCGCGGTAGCCGGTGAACCAGGCGTGCGATCCCCCCGCGACCTCCGCTTCCCCGGTCTTTCCGTACACCTCGCCCGCTCCGGCGATCGAGGTCGCGGTGCCCTCGGTGACAACGGCCCGCATCATCGGTCGCAGCTGCTGGTAGACGTTCTCGGCGAGCGACGCGCGGGGCCCGTTCACCTCGGTCTCGCGGCCGTAGATCAGGGTCGGAACCTGCGCTCTGCCCGATGCGGCGGCGGCCGCCACCAACGCCATCCCGAGCGGGCTCGCCAGCACCCGCCCCTGCCCGAATCCGTCCTCACTGCGCGCGACGAGCTGCGGCTCCACCGGAACCGATCCGGACTTCACATCGAGGCCGGGAACGTCGTACTCGGCGCCGAGCCCCATCGCGGCGGCCGCGTGGGTCAGCGCCGTCGGTCCCATCCGGCTGGCCAGGTCGGCGAATGTGGTGTTGCAGGACTGTGCGAACGCGGTCCGCAGGGGCACCGGCCCCAGCGCAAAACCGTCGTAGTTCGGAATGGTGCGCTCACCGATCTGGATCTCACCCGGGCACGGGACGATCGCGTCCGGGTTCGACATGTCGTCGTGGAACGCGGCGGCGGAGGTGACGATCTTGAACGTCGAGCCGGGCGGATACAGGCCCGACGTCGCCACCAACCCGTCGCGGTCGGCATCGCGATTCTGCGCCACCGCCAGGATCTTGCCGGTCGACGCCTGGACCGCGACGATCATCGCCTGCTTCCCCTGCACCGAGTTCACCGCCTGCTGCGCGGCGTTCTGGACAGTGCGAGACATCGTCATCAGCACCGCGGGCGCAGGCTTGCCCGGTTCGTCGGCCACCACGTCGGCGACGAGTCCGTTGGGGTTACGCACGGTGACGCGCCACCCGCTGGATCCGGTCAGCTCCCCCGCGACCTCGTCGCGGACCCGGGCGACCACGGCGGGAGCGAAATTCGGGTCACGCGGGACCAGGACGGCCTGATCCTCGGTCACCACGCCGGGCAGCGCGAGACTGTCCCGCAGCCGGTCGAAGTCGCCGGGCTGCAGGCGTCCGATCGGCAACGGCTCGTCCTGTGCGGTCGCGCGTTCGGCGATCACCTGTGCGTTCAGCCCCGGGATCAGCGGGCCCAGGACCGCGATCATCCGGTGCACGGAATCGACGACGCTCCCCGCTTCCGCGGCCTCGGAGGCGTCGAACGAGACCGCGACCACCGTGCCGTCGACCATGACTTCCGAGCCGTCCGACTCATTGACCGCGGCGCGCGGCGGATCCGTCGTCGCCAAGGACAGATGCTGGTCGGCGCCGAGCTTGGGATGAATCGCCGACGACTTCCAGCGCACCGACCATCCCCTGTCGCTTCGGCCGAGCGCGATGGTCGAGTCGTATCGCCACGTGCGTCCACTCCCCAGGTCCCACGTGTAGGAGACCGGAACCTCGGCGACGTCCTGATCGATGTCGACGCGGCCCGGCGACGCGGACATCGACTCGGCCCGCAACGACTTCCACGTGGTCGCCAACTGAGTCTGGGCCCGATCCGGATCGGTGGTCTGCCGGGCCGCGCTCGCGAAATCAGCTGCGGCGAACGCGTCCAGGAAGGCCTGAGCCGCATCCCGCGGACCGTCGTCTTGCGCTCCGCACGCCGTCACCGACGCCACCAGAACCATCAGGGTGCACGGCAACGCCAGGAGGGTGCGAAGAGTGCGAGAACGGCGGGACATCGGCCCCATCGTAATCTCGCGGGCACCGCGCAGCGCTCGTGACACGCGGCGACCCGATCGAGCCCCGATCAGTCGATCCAGCCCGGTCAGTCGATGAGGACCGTCGCGAAGGTGCCGACCTCACGGAAGCCGACCTGTTCGTACGTTCGGCGCGCCGCCGTGTTGAAGGCGTTCACGTACAGGCTGGCGATGCGCCCCTGGCGGGCGATGGCGGCCGCGACCGCCGCCGTCCCGACCGCCCCGAGACCGCGGCCACGGAATTCCGGATCGACCCACACGCCCTGAATCTGTCCCGCTTTGCGCGACATCGATCCGATCTCGGCTTTGAAGACCACGCGTTCGCCCTCGAATCGGGCGAAGACCCGTCGGGCGGAAATCAGGGCAGCCAGTCGGCGCCGATACGACCGCCCGCCGTCTCCCGCACAGGGGTCGACGCCCACCTCGCCGATGAACATCTCGACCGCAGCCGGGAAGTAGGCATCCAGGTCGGCCATCGTCACGAGTCCGACGGCGGGGTCGGTCGCGATGGTCGGATAACCGTTCAGCGCCAGCAGCGGCTGATCGTCACGTATCTCCCGCGGAGGCCCCCATTCGGGGGCCAGGCGGTCCCACAGCGGAAGGACGAGATCGGCCGAGCCGACTACCGACGAACAGACTCGCGGACCGTCGACGGCGCGCCCGGCGAAGAGGTCCAGATCGGCGAGCCCACCGATCAGCGGCATCAGATTGGCCCCGGAGAACGCCAGCGACGACCCCGGATTCGAGTTGGTCCACAGCTCACCCCCGAGGAATCGCGGGGAGAGCCCGTAGGCTTCGACGCGGGCCGCCACCATGCACGACGCGACCGGATCGACATCGAGGGCGCGGCCGACCGCATCGGCGTCTTTTGCGCCGAGCGGGCGGTCACCGAGCTTCCCCAGCACGGTCACCTCCTGGATTACATCAGCTCACGGACACGACCGGAGCGCCGCTTCCAGTGTCTCCCGATTCCTCCGCGATACGCAGCGCTTCGGCGATGAGCGTCTGAACGATCTCCGATTCGGGAACGGTCTTGATGACCTCGCCCTTGACGAAGATCTGGCCCTTGCCGTTGCCGGAGGCCACCCCGAGATCGGCGTCGCGCGCTTCGCCCGGCCCATTGACGACGCAGCCCATGACGGCCACGCGGAGCGGGATCTCCATGCCTTCGAGTCCCGCACTCACTTCGTCAGCGAGTTTGTAGACGTCCACCTGCGCCCGACCGCACGACGGACAGGAGACGATCTCGAGCTTGCGGGGACGCAGGTTCAGCGACTGCAGGATCGCGTCGCCGACCTTGATCTCCTCCGCGGGCGGCGCCGAGAGCGACACCCGAATGGTGTCGCCGATGCCGTCGGCCAACAGCGAGCCGAACGCGACGGCCGACTTGATGGTGCCCTGGAACGCCGGCCCCGCCTCGGTGACGCCGAGGTGCAGCGGGTAGTCGCACTGGGCCGCGAGCTGACGGTAGGCCTCGACCATCACGACGGGGTCGTTGTGCTTCACCGAGATCTTGATGTCGCCGAAGCCGTGTTCCTCGAACAGGCTCGCCTCCCACAGCGCCGATTCGACGAGGGCTTCCGGGGTGGCCTTGCCGTACTTCTGCAGCAGGCGCGGGTCGAGGGAGCCGGCGTTGACGCCGATGCGGATGGGGATGCCCGCATCCCCCGCGGCCTTGGCGACTTCCTTGACGCGGCCGTCGAACTCCTTGATGTTGCCGGGGTTGACGCGCACCGCGGCGCACCCGGCGTCGATGGCCGCGAAGATGTAGCGCGGCTGGAAGTGGATGTCGGCGATGACCGGGATCTTGCTCTTCTTCGCGATGGTGGCGAGCGCCTCGGCGTCCTCCTGCCGCGGGCAGGCCACGCGCACGATGTCGCATCCGGATGCGGTGAGTTCGGCGATCTGCTGGAGCGTCGCGTTGATGTCGTGTGTCTTGGTGGTGCACATCGACTGCACCGACACCGGATGGTCACTGCCGACACCGACCCCACCGACCATCAACTGACGGGTCTTGCGGCGCGGCGCCAGAACCGCGGGAACCTCGGGCATGCCCAATCCGATGGGGCTGGTCACGTTTCGCCTTCTT
>NZ_JAAYXO010000156.1 GCF_012515855.1 Gordonia sp. (in: high G+C Gram-positive bacteria) | reverse complement strand
TTCGGATCTGAGGCAGGCAGTTCGCGCGCGGCCTCTCCCGACTCGGTCGATTTGCCGTCACTCTGCATCTCGTGCATCTCGGACTTGAAGATTCGCAACGAGCGACCGAGGCCGCGAGCCGCTGCGGGGAGCTTCGCCGAGCCGAACAGCAGCACCAGCACGAGCAGGACAACCGCCCAGTGCCACGGCGACATCGCACCCATAATTCAACCCTTCAACGATAATCAGTAAGTACTTTCGGGACCGAGTCTACCGAACCGGAACTCGGATCGACACGCGCGCCGAACGCGCATCAGGAACGATAGCGCTCCCGTGCCGCGCGCGCCGTCTGAGCCATCAGCGGCCGCACGTCGTCGACGGTGCTCAGCAACCGGACGCGACCGCCGAAGCCGAGGAGGAATCGCGCCAACCACTGCGGCGATCCGTACCGGAGCATCGCGGTGATCGGGGCCGTCGGCTCGTCGGTGAGGTCTTCGTCGGGCTCGGCGGCGTAGTACTCGAGCAGCCACACCGCGTCCGGGTCGATCTCGATGTGCGCCGCGGGCAGTTCTCCGGTCAGTGCGCTGAAGTCGAGCGGCTCGGCAGGCACCAGGGCGTCGGCCGGCGGTGACGCAGGCTCGTCGAGAATGTCGGCCGACTCGACGCGATCGAACCGGAACAGGCGGGTTCCCTCCGACTCCCGGCACCAGGCCTCCAGATAGGTGTGGCCGTCGACCGCCTTGATGCGAATCGGGTCCACCGTGCGCTCGCTGACCTCGTCGCGGCTGGCCGTGTAGTACGTGAGGCGCAGGGCACGCTGCGTGGCCATCGCTTGCCGAAGCAGTCGGTCGACCGGCCGGGAATCGTCGCCGGACACTTCCGCGGCGCTGACGGCGCGATAGGCGTCGCCCATCGCGGCCTCGATCTTGGCGATCGCGCTGCGGACCGCCCCGGCATCGACTGCCCCGCGGGTGTCCGACAGCATGTTGAGCGCCATCAGGAGGATGTTGGCCTCCGGCCCGGTGAGACGGAGCGGCCGGTCCATGCCCGCGGCGAACTGCACGCTGACGTATCCGTCCCAGAACTGGATGTCGATGAGGTGCTCCGGGCCGTAACCGGGCAGGCCGCACACGAAGAGCTGATTGAGATCCTCGGTGAGGGTGGCTTCACTGACCCCGAGGTCCTTGGCCGCGGTGGCCAGCTTGATGCCCGGTCGCGCTTCGAAGTACGGGACCATTGCCAGCAGGCGCGCCAGCTTGGACGGGCGTGCCCCGCTCATGCGGTCACCTCCGCGGCGATGAGGCGGTCGAGGTCGGCGATCACGTCGTCTCGCAACTCCTCCGGTTCCAGCACGACGGCGTCGGCGCCCGCGCTCAGAATGATGCGACGGAGTCCGGACCGAGACGCGATGGCGACGGTGAGCAGATCACCTGCTTCGCCGTCGGGGCCGCCGAGCCGGTGCGGCTCGGCGGACAGGGCGGCTCGGCGCAGGCCGTGTGCCCGACCCGCGGCCACCCAGATCTTCGCGACGGCACCGTCGTCGGCGCGCTCGACGGCGGCGTCGACGATGGTCCGGACATCCACACCGGCGGGTCGCTGAACAGAGCCGGCGTCGCCGAAGGCCTTGACGTCGACCACGCGGGAGATGCGGAAGGTGCGGGTGTCGTCGCGGTCGCGGTCGTGTCCGGTCACATACCAGCGACCGCCGTTGGCGACGATGCCCCATGGCTCCAGGGTCCGCGTCTTGCGGCCGCGGGTGGTCCGGTGGGTGAAGGTGACCGGCCGACCGACGTCAATGGCCGACAGCAACGCGGTGATGGCGCGCTCGTCGCCCACCGATCGCGTCGAACCGCCGTGCGTGATGCCGATCTCGTCGTCGCTGGCCACCTCGATGCCCGCTGCTTGCAGCTTCAGCACTGCGGTCTGGAAGATCGCGGCCACCGACGGCTCATGCCACACCGCGGCCGCGGCGGCCACAGCGGCGGCTTCGGAGCGGTCGAGCGTGATGTCGGGCAGTGCGTACTGCTCGGGGTCGATGCGGTAGCCCTCACTGGTGTCGGGGTTGCGCCCGGTCTCCAGCGGGATACCCATCTCGCGGAGTTCGGCTTTGTCGCGTTCGAGCATCCGCTTGAACGTGTCGTCGCTCTGTCCCGGATCGTTGTAGCCCTGAACGTTCTGCCGCAGGTAGGACGCCGTCACGAACTGCCTGGTGGACATCAGGCAGACCACCAGGTTGACGATCCGCTCGTTCTTGGAAGTCACGATCTCACTGTAGGTGCTGGGCGGCGCGGATCGGCGCAGGGACAGGCCCTGGGTTCACAGCGATGCGATCAGCCGATCCACCCGCTCGTCGACGTTGCGGAACGGGTCCTTGCAGAGCACATTGCGCTGCGCTTGGTCGTTGACCTTCAAGTGGACCCAGTCGACGGTGAAATCGCGTCCCGCGTGCTGCGCTGCACTGATGAAGTCGCCGCGGAGCTTGGCGCGGGTGGTCTGCGGCGGCGTCGAGGTGGCCTCGTCGATCTCCTCGTCCGTGGTGACCCGCGCAGCCAGCCCCTTGCGGGACAGCAGGTCGAAGACTCCGCGGCCGCGTCGGATGTCGTGGTAGGCGAGATCGAGCTGGGCGATCTTCGGCGCCGTCAGGTCCAGTGAGTAGCGGTCCTGGTAGCGCTGCATGAGCTTGCGCTTGATGACCCAGTCGATCTCGGTGTCGACGGAGCTGAAGTCGTCGCTCTCGACCGCGTCGAGGACACGACCCCACAGGTCGACCACCCGATCCATCGTCTCGTCGGGCGTCCGGTTCGCCAGGTGCTTGACGGCGCGGGCGTGATACTCGCGCTGCACGGCGAGTGCCGTGGTGGTCCGACCGCCGGCCAATCGGATCTCGCGCCGTCCGGTGGGATCGTGGCTGATGTCGCGGATCGCCCGGATCGGGTTGTCGAGTGCGAAGTCGTGGAACGAGATGCCGGACTCGATCATCTCCAGCACCAGCAGCGCTGAGCCGACCTTCAGCATGGTCGTGGTCTCGGACATGTTGGAGTCGCCGACGATCACATGGAGGCGGCGGTACTTCTCCGCATCGGCGTGCGGCTCGTCGCGGGTGTTGATGATCGGCCGCGAGCGGGTGGTGGCCGACGAGACGCCCTCCCAGATGTGGTCGGCGCGCTGTGAGAGGCAGTACTTGGCCTCGTGTCCGACGGTCAGCACCTTGCCCGCACCGCAGATCAACTGCCGGGTCACCAGGAAGGGCAGCAGCACGTCGGAGACGCGCCCGAACTCGCCGGTCCGGCTGACCAGGTAGTTCTCGTGGCAACCGTACGAGTTGCCCGCGGAGTCGGTGTTGTTCTTGAACAGGTAGATATCGCCGCCGATGCCTTCGGCGACGAGTCGCTCCTCGGCGTCGACCAGGAGCTCTTCCAGGATTCGCTCGCCCGCACGGTCATGGGTGATGAGCTGTCGGACCGAGTCGCATTCCGCGGTCGCGTACTCCGGATGCGAGCCGACGTCGAGGTAGAGGCGGGCTCCGTTCTGGAGGAACACGTTCGAGCTGCGTCCCCACGACACGACCCGGCGGAAGAGGTAGCGGGCCACCTCGTCGGGACTCAACCTGCGCTGCCCCTGAAAGGTGCAGGTGACGCCGAATTCGGTCTCGATGCCCATGATGCGTCGTTCCACGAGCTCACTCCTGTTCGAGAGATGCGGTGACGTCGTCGCGCCGGATGCGTTTGAACGCTCGGCGCGGTCGGTTCCTGTCTAGGACGGCCACCTCGACGTCGGCGGCCGTCAACGCGGTCGCGTCGGCCTCGGCGTCGCCGCCGTTGCCCTCCGCCGGGGCGGAGAGGGCCCGGACCGCCACCTGGAGCGCCCGGTTGAGCGGCAGGTCGGCCTCGTAGGCGTCCTTCATCGCCGTATTGATCGGCTCGGTGGCTCCACCCATCACGATGAACGACTTCTCGTCGATGATCGAGCCGTCGTACCCGATGCGGTACAGCTGCGACGGGGTGGTCCGCCCCGGAAGCGCCACCTCGCCCACGCACAGTTCCACTTCGTAGGGCTTGGCCTGCTCGGTGAAGACGGCGCCCAACGTGTTCGCGTAGGCGCTGGCGAGCGACAGACCGGTGACGTCGGCCCGGTCGTAGCTGTATCCGCGCAGGTCGGCCATCTGAATCCCGGCGCGGCGGAGACTCTCGAACTCGTTGTACTTGCCGACGGCCGCGAACCCGATGCGATCGTAGATCTCGCTGACCTTCCGCAGGGTGTTGGACGGATTGTGCGCGACGAAGAGCACGCCGTCCGCGTAGGTCAGTGCGACCACGCTGCGGCCGCGAGCGATGCCCTTGCGTGCGAGCTCCGAGCGATCGCGCATGATCTGCTCGGCACTGGCGTAGTACGGAAAGGTCATGCCTGCTCCCCTCTCGCCGAGTCGGTCGCCGCGGCATCGTCCGCACTGGCGCGCCGTCGGGCGATCACGGCCTCGGCCGCCTCGGCGATCTCCTGCTCGGCGACCAAGTCCGCACCGTCTGCGGTCACCCGGACCGCGGTCGGGAAGATCCGGCGGATCAGGTCCGGACCGCCGGTGGCCGAGTCGTCGTCGGCGGCGTCGTACAGCGCCTCGACCGCGACGCCGAGCGCGTCGGCGGCGGTGAGGTCGGCGCGGTACAGCTTCTTGATCGACGACTTCGCGAACACCGAGCCGGAACCGATCGCGTCGTATCCCCCGGACTCCTCGTGGCGCGAGCCCGCGACGTCGAAGGAGAAGATGCGTCCGCGATCGCCCGGATCGCCGCCGGCGTCGAAGCCGACCAGCAGCGGGATCGCAGCCAGCCCCTGCATCGCGGCGCCCAGATTGCTGCGCACCATCGACGCCAGCCGTGCGACCTTGCCGTCGAGGGTCAGCGGCACGCCTTCGATCTTCTCGTAGTGCTCCAGTTCGACGGTGAACAGGCGGACCATCTCGATCGCGATGCCCGCGGTGCCCGCGATGCCCGCCGCCGAGAACTCGTCGGTCACGTACACCTTCTGGACGTCGCGGGTGGCGATGAGATTACCCATCGTCGACCGTCGGTCGCCGGCCAGGATCACCCCGCCCGGATAGCTGATCGCGACGATCGTGGTGCCGTGCGGAATCTGTTCGGCAGTCACCGGAACGGATCCGTTCGAGACGAGATGGTGGGGCAGTCGGTCCGGTGCATTCACTCGGAGATACTCGGTGAACGACGAGATGCCGCCCGATCCAGCTTCTCCCGGAACCAGGATCACTGCCCGCCCTTCTGGACGTAGGCGCGAACGAAGTCTTCGGCGTTCTCCTCGAGCACGTCGTCGATCTCGTCGAGCAGATCGTCAGTCTCTCCGGTCAGCTTCTCGCGCCGTTCCTGACCAGCCGCACCGCCACCGATCGCATCGTCGTCGTCGCTACCGCCACCGCGCTTGGTCTGCTCTTGCGCCATGTTCGCCTCCTATGAAGAGAGTTTGTGATTTCACCCTACCGGTGCACGCCGACCCTGCGGGCGGACTGGCTCAGTGCGTCGCAGATCGGCTGTGGGAGTTGCCGATCCACCTACGTCAGGGGGCGGTCAATCGGTCGACGAGGTCGGCGGCCGACTGGGCCGTCTCCAGCAGTTCGCCGACGTGCGACTTGGTGCCGCGCAGCGGTTCGAGCATCGGAATGCGGACCAGCGAGTCCTGCCCGAGGTCGAAGATCACCGAGTCCCAGCTGGCGGCGGCGACGTCGGCGCCGAACCGACGGACCGCCTCGCCGCGGAAATAGGCGCGGGTGCTGGTCGGAGGGTTCTCGACCGCGGCCAGCACCTGTTCCTCGGTCGTCATCCGCTGCATGGAGCCCCGGGCCACCAGCCGGTTGTACAGTCCCTTGTCGAGGCGCACGTCCGAGTACTGGATGTCGATCAGGTGCAGGCGCGACGCCGACCACGACAGCCCTTCACGATTGCGGAAGCCCTCCAGGAGGCGGAGCTTGGCCGGCCAGTCCAAGAGGTCCGCGCACTCCATCGGATCGCGCTCGAGCTTGTCGAGGACGTCGGCCCAGGTGGCCAGCACGTGCGCGGCGCGGGTGTCGTCGCTGTGGTTCGCGTCGTGAAACTTCTGTGCGCGGTCGAGATACTCGCGCTGAAGGGCCAAGCCGGTGAGTTCGCGCCCGTTCTCCAGGGCGACGGTGGCGCGCAGCGTGGGGTCGTGGCTGATGACGTGCACCGCTTCGACCGGCCACGCGAGTGCGAGATCGGACAGGTCGACGCCGGCCTCGATGAGGTCGAGCACCAGTGCGGTCGTTCCCACCTTCAGATAGGTAGCCGTCTCGGCGAGGTTCGCGTCGCCGATGATGACATGCAGACGGCGATACTTCTCCGGGTCGGCGTGCGGCTCGTCGCGGGTGTTGATGATGCCGCGCTTGAGGGTGGTCTCGAGCCCGACCTCCACCTCGATGTAGTCGGCGCGCTGCGAGAGCTGGTACCCGGCCTCCTCGCCTCGCTGACCGATGCCGACCCGACCGGCGCCGCAGATCACCTGGCGCGAGGCGAAGAACGGCATCAGGCCCGCGATGATCGAGTCGAACGGGGTGTCGCGGCGCATCAGGTAGTTCTCGTGGGTGCCGTACGAGGCGCCCTTGCCGTCGATGTTGTTCTTGTACAGCTGGAGCTTCGGCGCTCCGGGAACGCTGGCGACGTACCGGGCGGCCTCCTCCATCACGCGCTCGCCCGCCTTGTCCCAGACCACGGCGTCGAAGGGATCGGTGACCTCGGGGGCGGAGTACTCCGGATGCGCGTGATCGACGTAGAGTCGAGCGCCGTTGGTGAGGATCATGTTGGCCGCACCGATCTCGTCGGCGTCGATGATCGGCGCCGGTCCCCCGCTGCGCCCCAGATCGAACCCGCGCGCATCCCGCATCGGCGACTCGACCTCGTAGTCCCACCGCGTGCGACGATCCCGCCGCGGCACTTTCGCCGCGGCCGCGTAGGCCAGCACCGCCTGCGTCGACGTCATGATCGGGTTGGCGGACGGGTCGCCCGGCGACGAGATTCCGTACTCGACTTCGGTTCCGATGATGCGCTCCATGCAACCAGCCTAGGAGACCCCGCGCCCATCGTGCAGCGGGGACCCCGGGGCCGATGCTCAGCGCTTGCGCAGGCGCAGTCGGGAGTAGATGAACAGGGTCAGCAGCAGGGCGATCGCGGCCAGCGCCGCATAGCTGATGAGCGCGTGCCCCAGCGACGGCTCCCAGAGCGGATACATCATGGAACTGCCCTCCTCCACCTTCACCTGCGGCACCTGATCGGCGATCCACGGGATGTTCACCGCCTGCGCGGCGTTGGTGTAACCCCAGTACGTCGGGAACAGCCAGGTGATCGGCTTGACGAAGGCCGAGCCGATGGCGAATAGCCCGCCGGACAGCACCAGCTGCACCATCACCACGATCACCAGGGGCGGCATCGTCTGTTCGGACGAGCGCACCGCGGCCGAGATCGCCAGACCGACCAGCACGCTCACGATCGCCAGCGTCGCGACCGCGATGAACAGCGTCACGGCAGGCGGGATGAGGGGCGCCTCCTCGCCGGTCTTGACGATCTCGTCGGCCTTCGGCATGGCCCGGAGGGTGTACGTTATCGCGATCATGATGCCGACCTGCAGCAGGCTGATCAGTGAGAACACGATCACCTTGGCGCTGAGGTACGCGCCCGGCCGCAGACCCACTGCGCGTTCACGCTCGAAGATGCCGCGTTCGCCGACCAGGTCGCGGACGGCCAGCGCGGTGCCCATGAACGCGGCGCCGATCACCAGCACCGTGAGGATCTGCAGCGCCTCCCCCGGATCCTTGGGCGGAACGTAGTTGTTGGTCGGCAGCATCTCCGCGCGGGAGAATCCCTTGTCCCCGGGGATCACCAGGGTTAGGAGACCGAGCACCACCGGCATCAGCGCCAGGACCACCAGGTAGCCGGTGTCGGCCCAGACCAAGCGGACCTGTCGTCGCGCCACCGTGCTCGTCTGACGGAACAGGCCCATCTTCGGGACCGTCGGCTGCGGGCCGTTCGGCGCGACGCGGGGTGGCGGCGCATTGTGCGGGTGCCGTTGGCGGTACTGGTTCCACGCCTGGTCCGGCTGCTCGGCGACGTAACTGAAGATCTCCGCCCAGACGGTGGTGCCCATCTCGGCGTGGACCTGGTCCGGCGGGCCGCAGAACGAGGTCTTGCCGCCGGGCGCCAGGAGCAGGATCTGATCGCAGAGATCGAGATGGGCTACCGAGTGCGTGACCACCAGGACCACGCGACCCGCATCGGCGAGGCGCCGAAGGGTCTTCATGACCTGCAGGTCGAGGGCCGGGTCGAGTCCGGACGTCGGCTCGTCGAGAATCAGCAGCGACGGTCCGGTCAACAGTTCCATGGCCACTGACGCGCGTTTACGCTGTCCGCCGGAGAGCTTGTCGACCCGCGTGTTGACGTGCTCGGTGAGTTGCAGCTCGGAGAGGACTCCGTCGATGACCTCGTCGCGATCCCTGGTCGACAGATCGGCGGGGAGTCGGAGTTCGGCGGCGTAGCGCAAGGCCTGGCGCAGGGTCAGTCGGTGGTGCAGGACGTCGTCCTGGGGCACCATCCCGATGCGGGAACGCAGCGCTTCGTACTCGCTGTGCACTCCGCGCCCCTCGAACGTCACCACGCCGACGGTCGGATTGTTGAGGCCGGCGACCACCTTCGACACCGTCGACTTGCCCGCACCGGACGGCCCGATGATCGCCGTGAGGGAACCGAGTCCGGCGGTGAAGGAGACGTCGTTGAGCAGGTTCTTCCCGTCGATCGTCAGCCCGACGCCGTTCACCTCCAGGCCGCCCGCGACCTGAGCGCGCGGACGCCCGCGGACCAGCTTCCCGTCGCCGAGGACGAAGTCGGAGTTGCCGATCGTGACGACATCGCTGTCGGTGAGGCGGTGCGCCATCACCCGCTGGCCGTTGACGAACGTGCCGTTGACGCTCCCGAGGTCCTCGAGGAGCATGCCCTGCGGGGTGCTGGTGAGCCGTGCGTGATGTCGGGAGGCCAGCACATCGCTGACGACGATGTCGTTGTCGGGCGTGCGACCGATGGTCTGCACACCCTTCAGCGAGATGGTCTGCCGGTGGCGCAGTTCGCCGGGCACCTCGTAGACGGCGGAGGCGTTCTGGTGCAGCGCCGCGAGGTGCGGGGCGTCGGGCAGCGCACCGAAGCGCGGCGGCGCCTGCCGGTACCCGCCCGGAGGCTGCTGCGCCGCCTGGGGCGCGGTCGCCGGTGCCGGCCCGGGACGCGGCCCCGGTTGGGGCTGGGCTTGTTGGGATTGGGGCGGACGTGGCTGCTGGCGCTGCGGTGCGGGTTGCTGCTGCTGGCGCTGCGGAGCAGGTTGCTGCTGAGAAGGCAGATTCACCTGCGGTCGGCGCCCGGACGGCGGCTGCTGCGCGGGCAACGGATTCGATGCGGGCGGACTCTGCGCCGGCGGAATCATCGTCGGCTGGGCGGGCGCCTGCGGGATCAACTCGACCAGCGGGCCGGTCGCCCCGTCGCCGACGCGGATCGTCACGGGCCGATCGATACGGATCGACTGCTGGCGGATGCCGTCGACGAAGAAGCCGTTGGTGCTGCCCCGGTCGACGACGCTCCATCCGTCGGCCCACTCGAAAGCGATGTGCAGGCGTGAGACCAGGGGGTGGTTCACCACCACGTCGTTGTCCGGCGTTCGACCGAGTGTCGCAGGCGAGTTTCGCACCACCTGCGGCCGCGCCTGTGCGACCTGGACCCGCAACGGTGTGATCGGTGTCGTGTTCATCGCAGATGACTCTATCGAGGCAGGTGCGAGTTATCGGCTAATGGAATGACCGGCGTGCCGAGTTCGACGAAATCACAGGTACTGGCCGGTGTTCGACTCGGTGTCGATGGCGCGGCTGGCCCCGGCGGTCTTGCCGGTGACCAGCGTGCGGATGTACACGATCCGCTCGCCCTTCTTGCCTGAGATCCGTGCCCAGTCGTCCGGATTGGTGGTGTTCGGCAGATCTTCGTTCTCGGAGAACTCGTCCAGAATCGAGTCGAGGAGATGCGAGATCCGCAGTCCGGACTGACCGGTGTCGAGGAACGCCTTGATCGCGTACTTCTTGGCCCGGTCGACGATGTTCTGAATCATCGCACCGGAGTTGAAGTCCTTGAAGTACATGATCTCCTTGTCGCCGTTGGCGTAGGTGACCTCAAGGAATCGGTTGTCGTCGGTCTCGGCGTACATCCGCTCCACGACGCGCTGGATCATGCCGTCGACGCACGCCTGACGGTCGCCGTCGAACTCCGCGAGATCGTCCGGGTGCAGCGGCAGATCCGGCGTCAAGTACTTGGAGTAGATGTCGACGGCCGACTCGGCGTCGGGACGCTCGATCTTGATCTTGACGTCGAGGCGACCCGGCCGCAGAATCGCCGGGTCGATCATGTCCTCGCGGTTGGAGGCGCCGATGACGATGACGTTCTCGAGCCCCTCCACACCGTCGATCTCGCTCAGCAGCTGCGGGACGACGGTCGTCTCGACATCGGAGGAGACACCCGATCCGCGGGTTCGGAAGATCGAGTCCATCTCGTCGAAGAACACGATCACCGGGGTGCCTTCCGACGCCTTCTCGCGGGCGCGCTGGAAGATCAGCCGGATGTGCCGTTCGGTCTCGCCGACGAACTTGTTCAGCAGTTCGGGGCCCTTGATGTTGAGGAAGTACGACTTCGCCTCGTGCGCGTCGTCGCCGTTGGCTTCGGCGATCTTCCGGGCCAGCGAATTCGCGACCGCCTTGGCGATCAGCGTCTTGCCGTTGCCGGGAGGCCCGTAGAGCAGCACGCCCTTCGGCGGGCGGAGCGAGTACTCGCGGAACAGCTCCTTGTGCAGGAACGGCAGTTCGACGGCGTCGCGGATCTGTTCGATCTGGCGACGCAGGCCACCGATGTCCTCGTAGTCGACGTCCGGGACCTCTTCGAGGACCAGGTCCTCTACTTCGGCCTTCGGGATGCGCTCGAGCGCGTAGCCGGCCTTGGCGTCGATCATCAGCGAATCACCCGGCCGCAGCTTGCGGGTGCCCTCGCCGCCTTCGGCCTCGACCACGAGCGAGTCGGCGAGCTGCACGATCCGCTCCTCATCGCTGTGGCCCACCACCAGGGCGCGACGACCGTCGGCCAGCACCTCGCGCAGTGTTCCGATCTCTCCGACGGGGTCGTACTCGAGGGCTTCGACGACGGTCAGCGCCTCGTTGAGACGGAGCGACTGACCCTGTCGCAGGGTCTGTGCGTCGATGTTCGGCGATAGCGCCAACCGCATCTTGCGTCCGGAGGTGAAGGCGTCGACGGTGTCGCCTTCGCACACCTTGAGCAGAACGCCGTATCCGCTCGGTGGTTGACCGAGGTTGTCGACCTCCTCGCGCAACGCGATCAGCTGTCCCCGCGCATCCTTGAGCATCTCGGTGAGCTTGCCGTTGCGCACGGTGAGACTCTCGACGCGCTGCTGCAGGGTCGAGAACTCGACATTGCTACTCGGCGAACGGTCGGACTCGGTCATCGTGCCTCCTTTTACCGGCGGAATACCTTCAACGCTACCCGCGTGTGGGACGGCGTTGCACGCGAAGCGTTTCAGTGCCGTCGGCGAGTCGCCGAGCCGTGATCAGAAACGCCGTGTGTCCCTGCATGCGGTGCTCGGGGCGAACCGCCAGGCCCACGGCGCTCCAGTCGCGCACCAGTGACTCCCATGCGCGCGGCTCCGTCCAGCACTGCTGTTCGCGCAGTCCTTCGACCACCTTCGACAGCTGGGTGACGGTTGCGACGTACACCGTCAGCACGCCACCGGGACGCAGCGTCTTGGAGACCACGTCGAGGCAGTCCCACGGCGCCAGCATGTCGAGGATGATGCGGTCGAACTGCTCGGCGGGGTCGTGGTCGGCGAGATCGCCGATGCGCAGCGTCCAGTTGTCCGGGCGAGCGCCGAGGAAGGTCTCGACGTTGCGGACCGCGTGCTCGGCATGGTCGTCGCGCACCTCGTACGAGGTCACCGAGCCCTCGGAACCGACGGCGCGCAGGAGCGAGAGCGTCAGGGCGCCCGAACCGGCGCCGGCCTCCAGGACCCGAGCTCCCGGGAAGATGTCGCCCTCGGAGACGATCTGCGCGGAGTCCTTCGGGTAGATCACCTGGGCGCCGCGCGGCATCGAGACCACGTAGTCGGTCAGCAGCGGCCGCAGGGCCAGGTACGGGGTCCGTGACGTCGCCTCGACGATGCTGCCCTCGGGGCTGCCGATGAGGTCGTCGTGCATGATGCCGCCGCGATGGGTGTGGAACTGCTTGCCCGCTTCCAGGACGACGGTGAACTTGCGTCCCTTGCCGTCGGTGAGCTGTACGCGGTCGCCTTCGACGAACGGTCCGGTAGTCGCCATTGCGTTGACGTCCTCAATCTAGGTCGAGCGATCTTCGGTGTGTGCGCCGGACGCCTGGGTCCTGGGTCCATCGTCGTGGGATGACGCACCCGTCGGCCGGACGCCCGGATTTCGCTCGTACAACCTTGTCATAAGGTGCCGGTATGGATATGAGTGAGGTGCCTTCGGGCTGCTACTACGAGCCCCGGCCCGTTCCGGCGGACGGCGACGCCGAGTACGAGTACTTTCAGCCGACCGAGGCCACCGCGAGCGTGTGGTCGTCGGACATGCAGCACGGTGGGCCGCCGTCGGGGCTGCTGATGCGTGCCATGATGCGGGCGGCGCCGGATGACGGTCAGGTCTTCACCCGGGTGACGAACGAGATCATCGGCCCGATCGGCCTCGGCGTCAATCGCGTTCGCGCCACCATCCCGCGGCCGGGTAGGCGGATCTCGATGATTCAGGCCGACCTCGAGGCTCAGCTGCCGGACGGCAGCTTCCGGCTCGCGTCGCGGGCCGTCGCCTGGCGGATGCTGGGCGCCGACAGCACGCCGATCGCGCACAGTCCCGTCGAGCCGCTTCCGGCCTCGCCCGACCAGTTGAAGCAGATCCTCGGCTTCCCCACCGAGGACGAGGACGCCGTGCCCTGGGGCATGGTCGGCTTCATCGGGAAGACCATCACGGCACGACAGCCGGGCCGCAACGGCAGCACCCCCGCGTTGTGGATCCGCCCCGCCCTCGACCTGGTGGCCGGTGAGCAGATGTCGAATCTCGAGGCGGTCTTCACCGTGATCGACATCGCCAATGGGGTCGGGACGCGCGTGGATCCGCAGCAGTGGTCGTGGATGAACATGGACACCACCGTCCATTTGGTGTCGCAGCCGACCTCCCCGTGGCTCGGCATCGATTCCGACCTCGCGATCGGCAGCGGCGGCTACGGTGCGAGCTTCGCCGACCTCTACGACGTGACCGGATTCCTCGGTCGCTCAGCGCAGTCGGACATGATCGCACCACAAGGCTGATCGCTCACGAAAACGACGCTCGCTCACCTCCGGAGGTGAGCGAGCGTCGTCGACGTGAGCGAACGGGGCCGCTCAGAAGCGGCAGGAGCGGATGTCCGAGGCCAGGATCGCGCGGACGCCGATCTCCGACAGCTCGTCCATCAGCGACTGGTGCGTCTTGCGCGGCACCATGGCGCGCACCGCGATCCATTCCGGGTCGGCCATCGGCGAGATGGTCGGCGACTCGAGGCCCGGGGTCATCTCGACGGCCTGATCGAGCAGCGCCTTGGGGCAGTCGTAGTCGATCATCACGTACTGCTGGCCGAAGACGACGCCCTGGACGCGCTTGATGAACTGGTGCGCAGCCTTGCTGGGCTCCGGTCGCGCGGGGTTGCGAACCAGGACCGCCTCGGAGTCGCACAGGCTGTCGCCGAAGGCTGCGAGATCGTGCAGGCGGAGCGTTCGCCCCGATCCGACGACGTCGGCGATGGCATCGGCGACGCCGAGTTGGATCGAGATCTCCACCGCGCCGTCGAGGCGGATGATCTCCGCCTCGATGCCGCGCTCGCCGAGGTCGCGACGAACCAGATTCGGGTACGACGTCGCGATGCGCTTGCCCGCGAGGTCGTCGACGGTCCATTCCTGGTCCGCGGGGGCGGCGTAGCGGAACGTCGAGGAGCCGAAGCCGAGTGCCACCTCCTCGATGACCTCCGACAGCGAGTCGGCAGCCAGGTCGCGGCCGGTGATGCCCAGATCGAGAGTGCCCGCGCTGACATAGATGGCGACGTCGCGCGGACGGAGGAAGTAGAATTCGACCTCGTTGGCGACGTCGATGACGGTGAGGTCCTTGGGGTCGGACCGCTTGCGATAGCCCGCCTCGGACAGGATCGCGGCAGCGGCGTCGGACAGTGCGCCCTTGTTCGGGACGGCGACACGCAACATGGGGTTGCTCCTAATAAGTCTTCGAGATGAGTCGACGTTGAGAATCAGAGGTAGCGGTAGATGTCGGCCGGGGTCAGCCCGCGCTTGATCATCATGACCTGCAGCCAGTAGACGAGCTGGGAGATCTCCTCGGAGAGCGACTCGTCGGACTCGTGCTCGGCCGCCAGCCAGACTTCACCGGCTTCCTCGATGATCTTCTTCCCGAGGGTATGGACGCCCTTGTCCAATGCGGCGACGGTACCGCTGCCTTCCGGGCGGGTCTCCGCCTTGTCGGCCAGCTCAGAGAAGAGTTCGTCGAAGGTTTTCACGGTAGGTATTTTTGCACGTCGCGGACTCATCCACCCGTTCGGGCCGGGTTTGTCGCCGCCGCGAGGTCGTCGAGGGTCAACCCTTCGAGGGTGGTCCGGAAGGTGTGCGACGGTTTCGGCGGGACCGGGATGGCTGACGGGATCACCACGGCGGGCACCCCCGCGGCGTGGGTGGACGCGGCGCCGACGGGCGAATCCTCGAAGGCCAGGCACTCCCCGATCGGAAAACCGACGAGCTCGGCGGCGCGCCGATAGATGTGCGGCTCGGGCTTGCCCGCCTCCACCTCGTCGCCGCACACCGTGGCGACGAATCGTTCGCGGCCGAGGGTCTCGAGCATCACGTCGGCGACCTCGCGAATGGTGTTGGTGACCAGAACCATCGGGATCTCGGCGGCTGCGACGAGCGCAAGGGCGTCGAGGGCGCCGGGTCGCCAGCGGAGGTCGTCGGCGAAGATCTCCAGCACCTGTTCGACGATCCAGGCCTCGTCGCCGTCGAAGTCGCGGCCGGAGTCCGGAACCAGTGCGGCGTCGTACATCTTGGTCAGCGCGTCGACGGAGCTGTTGCCCATGGTCGCCGCGCGCAGCTGCGGCGTCAGGTCGAGGCCGAGTCGTTCGGCGAACCGCTCCATCGCGATGCCCCACAGGGGCTCGGTGTCGAGGAGGGTGCCGTCCATGTCCCAGAACACCGCTCGTGGGAGGACACGGTCGGTAGAACGCTGAGCGTCGCTCACGGCAGGCCTTTCGCAGTCGCGGAACAGTCGGTGTTCACCGACCGCACGCCCAGCCTAGCCAGCCCGCGCCGACGGCACCCCGGCGTCAGTCGGGCACTGCTGCCCCGGGAGCGGAATCCGCCGTCGTTCCATCGTCGTCCGGGACGCTGAGCCTGCCCAGCGCCACGGTCGCCAGGCACATCACGACGACCGAAGCGAGCACCACTCCGTCGCCGACGTGTCCGACGTTCAGCGTCTCCTGATAGATGGTGAGGCCGAGGACCATCGCGACGATCGGCTTGAGGACGGTGACCGCGGGAAGACTGGTCTGGACGTCGCCGGCCTGGTAGCTCGACTGCTGCCACAGGGTGCCGAGCGTCGCGGTCACCGCCATCATCCAGAACTCCCAGCTGGCGAGTCCGTCGAGAAAGCTCTGCCCGAAGGCGTCCATGGCGGTCTTGGTGAACGGCGCGGAGTAACCGAGCAGCAGGCCCGCTGCCACCGCGAGCACCAGCGAGCGCGCCGTGCCCCGGCGCATCCGCGAACTGCCGACCACGCAGACCGCGACCGCCGGGATCATGATCGCGATAGGAATGATCCACGCTCCGCCGGACGGTGAACTGATCCCCGCGGCCGGTTCGCCGACCACGATGAACACGATCAACGACGCGGTCAGGACCGCCGCCCAGAACCACTCGCGGAGGGTGAGTCGTCTCTTCTGCGTCCAGGCCGCCAACGGCAGCGCGAACAGCAGCGTCGTCACCAGCAGCGGCTGAACCAGCAGCAGGCTGCCGACAGCCAGCGCACCGGCCTGTACGGCGAAGCCGGCGATGTCGGCGGCGATGCCGAGCAGCCACACCTTCCGCTGCACCAGCCCCTTGAAGAACCCGACACCGGAGTCGGGGAGCCCCTGCGTTCCGCGCTCCTGCAGGACTGCGGCGACGGCGAACAACAGGGCCGCCACGACGGACAGCGCGATCGCGATCGTTGTCTGCACGACTCCCCTTCGACGACGTCCGACCTCACTCGGCCGCACCCATTTCGCCGATAACTCTAATCAACGGCGAAACGGGTGCGACGCGAGGAGGTGCAGTACCTACGTGTTGAAGTACTTGGCCTCGGGGTGGTGCAGCACGAACGCGTCCGTCGACTGTTCGGGATGCAACTGCAGTTCCTCCGACAGTTCCACGCCGATGCGTCCGGGCTCCAGCAGATCGACCATCTTGGCACGATCGGCGAGGTCCGGGCACGCGCCGTAGCCGAAGCTGTAGCGCGCACCGCGGTACTCCAGATCGAAGAAGCCCTGGGGCAGATCCGGATCCTCGTCGGCCATCGCACCGCCCGCGAACGCGAGCTCCGACCGCACCCGCTGATGCCAGTACTCGGCGAGCGCCTCGGTCAGCTGGACGCTGATGCCGTGCACCTCTAGGTAGTCGCGGTACGAGTTCTCGGCGAACAGCTCGTTGGCGAAGTCGGCGATCGGCGTGCCCATGGTCACCAGCTGGAACGGCAGAACGTCGACGATCCCGTCGGCGACCGCCTGCTCGCGCGAGCGGATGAAGTCGGCGATGCAGAGGAACCGGCTCCGCTGCTGGCGCGGGAAGGTGAAACTGTGTCGGATGGCCGATGTCGGGTCCTGCGACTCGAGCACGTGGACGGTGTCGCCCTCGCTGACGGCCGGGAAGTACCCGTAGACCACTGCGGCGTGCTGCAGAATGCCCTCGGTCGACAGACGATCGATCCACTCGCGCAGGCGCGGACGCCCCTCGGTCTCGACGAGCTCGTCGTAGTCGGGTCCGCTGTCGCCGCGGGTGCCCCGCAGGCCCCATTGGCCCAGGAACAGCGCACGCTCGTCGAGCATGCCCAGGTAGTCCGCCACCGGGATGCCCTTGACGATGCGAGTACCCCAGAACGGCGGGGTCGGCACCTCGTTGTCGGCCGCGACGTCGGACCGTGCGGGCACGTCGACGGGAACCTCGGCGGCCTTGCGCTTCTCCGCGATGCGCTTGGACCGCTCACGGCGGGCCTTGCGCTCGGCGACCGCGGCTGCGGCAGCCTTGGCCTCGTCGCTGTCGGGGTCCGGGCCCTCCCCGCGCTTGATCGCCATGATCTCGTCCATCAGGGTGAGACCTTCGAAGGCGTCGCGGGCGTAGCGCACCTCGCCCTCGTACGAGTCGGCGAGGTCGCCCTCGACGTACGTGCGGGTCAGGGCCGCGCCGCCCAGCAGCACCGGGTAGGAGCTCTTGCCCTGGGAGTTCATCTCCTCCAGGTTCTCCTTCATCACGACCGTCGACTTGACGAGCAGGCCCGACATGCCGATGACGTCGGCGCCGTTCTCCTCCGCTGCGGACAGGATCGTCGCGATCGGCTGCTTGATGCCGATGTTCACCACGTCGTAGCCGTTGTTGCTGAGGATGATGTCGACCAGGTTCTTGCCGATGTCGTGGACGTCGCCCTTGACCGTGGCGAGGACGATCTTGCCCTTGCCGTCGTCGTCGGTGGCCTCCATGAACTGTTCGAGGTGCGCGACGGAGGCCTTCATCACCTCGGCCGACTGCAGCACGAAGGGCAGCTGCATCTGGCCCGAGCCGAAGAGCTCACCGACCGTCTTCATGCCCGACAGCAGGGTGTCGTTGATGATCGACAGCGGCGGGACGGTTTCGCGGGCCTCGTCGAGGTCCTCCACCAGTCCGTTCTTGTCGCCGTCGACGATTCGGCGCTCGAGCCGCTCGAACAGCGGCAGCGCGGCGAGTTCCGCGGCCCGCGACTCCCGGGCAGAGGCGGCCGACACGCCTTCGAAGAGCTCCATCAGCTTCTGCAGCGGGTCGTAGTCGGCGTCGTCGCCGCTGCCGCCTTCGGTGCCGCGGCGGTTGTAGACCAGGTCGAGCGCGGTGTCGCGCTGCTCGTCCGGGATGCGTGCCATCGGCAGGATCTTGGACGCGTGCACGATCGCCGTGTCGAGGCCGGCCTGCACGCACTCGTGCAGGAACACCGAGTTCAACACCTGGCGAGCCGCCGGGTTGAGGCCGAACGAGATGTTCGAGATGCCGAGCGTGAAGTGGATGTCGGGGTGCGCGGCCTTGAGGCGGCGGATGGCGTCGATGGTCTCGATGCCGTCGCGGCGCACCTCCTCCTGTCCGGTCGAGATCGGGAAGGTCAGGGCATCGATGATGATGTCCTCCTCCTCGAGACCCCAGTTGGCGGTGAGGTCGGCGATCAGCCGTTCGGCGATCGCGACCTTGTGATCGGCGGTGCGCGCCTGACCCTGCTCGTCGATGGTCAGCGCGACCACCGCCGCGCCGTGCTCGACGACGTGCGCCATGATGCGGGCGAACCGCGAGTCCGGGCCGTCGCCGTCCTCGTAGTTCACCGAGTTGACGGCGGACCGGCCGCCGAGGTGCTCCAGACCGGCTCGGATCACTTCCGGTTCAGTGGAGTCGATCATGATCGGCAGCGTGGAGGCCGTCGCCAGACGCGAGGCCACCTCGGTCATGTCGACTGCGCCGTCGCGACCGACGTAGTCGACGTTCAGATCGAGCATGTGTGCGCCGTCGCGAGTCTGCGCCTTGCCGATGTCGATGCACTTCTCGTAGTCGCCGGCGATCATCGCCTCGCGGAAGGCCTTGGATCCGTTGGAGTTGGTGCGCTCGGCGATCACCAGGAAGCTGGCGTCCTGATCGAACGGGACCGCGGTGTACAGCGACGAGGTCTCCGACTCGTGCTGCGGATCGCGCACGGCCGGGGTCACCTGCGCGACCGCTTCGGCCACCTGCCGGATGTGTTCCGGCGTGCTGCCGCAGCAGCCGCCGACGAACGAGAGGCCGTAATCGGCCACGAATCCCGAGAGGGCCGTGGCCATCTCCTCGGGCGTCAGCGGGTACTCAGCACCGTTCTTGCCGAGCACGGGGAGGCCGGCGTTCGGCATCACCGAGACCGGGATCCGCGCGCGCTTGGACAGGTAGCGGAGATGTTCGCTCATCTCGGCGGGACCGGTGGCGCAGTTCAATCCGATCACGTCGACGCCCAGCGGTTCGATGGCCGCGAGGGCGGCCCCGATCTCCGAGCCGACGAGCATGGTTCCGGTGGTCTCGACCGTCACGTGCGTGATGATCGGCAGGTGCCGACCGAACTGTGCCATGGCGCGACGGGCCGCGATGACCGCCGCCTTGAGCTGTAGCAGGTCCTGGCAGGTCTCGATGAGGATGCCGTCGGCGCCGCCCTCGAGCATGCCGAGCACGCACTCGACGTATGCATCACGGACGGCGGCGAAGGTGGTGTGGCCGAGGCTGGGGAGTTTGGTGCCCGGGCCGATGGAACCGAGGACGAAGCGCTCAGTGCCGTCGGCCGACGGCCCGAACTCATCGGCGACCCCGCGGGCGATCGCGGTGCCCTTGTACGCGAGTTCCCGGATGCGGTCGGCGATGTCGTAGTCGCCGAGGTTCGAGAGATTGCAGCCGAAGGTGTTCGTCTCGACGGCGTCGGCGCCTGCCTCGAAGTAGGCACGGTGGATGTCGGCAAGCACGTCGGGACGAGTGTCGTTGAGGATTTCGTTGCAGCCTTCGAGGCCGAGGAAGTCGTCGAGCGTGAGATCCGCGGCCTGCAGCATCGTTCCCATCGCTCCATCGCCAATCAGTACCCGACGCGACATCGCCTGCAGGAGAGTCGAGTCGTACTTGTCCTGTGCGGTGGAGTTGATTGCCATACCTGCCAGGTTAGTTCGCGACGCAAATCGGACCGCCGTAGGCTCATTGGAATGAACTCAGGCGACGAGAGAAGTGCAGCTGAGCGGCAGGAATCGAGCCGCCGAGCGGCGCTGCCCCAATTGCGACACCCCATTCTGCTCGCCGCGTTCTCCGGATGGAACGACGGCGCCGAAGCAGCGACCTCGGCCGTGGAGCATCTGGCCCTCTCCTGGGACGCCACCGCCGTGTGGGAGATCGACCCCGACGAGTTCTACGACTACCAGGCCACGCGGCCGACCATTCGGCAGAAGGAAGGCGTCACCCGCCGCATCGAGTGGCCCGTCACCAGTGTCTCCACGTGTGTGCTGTCGGGGCATGATCGCGACGTGATCCTGGTGCTCGGTCCCGAGCCGAACTATCGGTGGCGGACGTTCTGTTCGCAACTGGTCGACTTCGCGGAGGCGGCGAACGTCGAGATGACGGTGATGCTCGGGGCGCTCCTCGCCGACACACCGCACACGCGTCCGGTGCCGGTGTCCGGCACCGCGGACACCGCCGAGGCGGCCAAGCGGCTCGGCCTGGAGCTGAGCCGGTACGAGGGCCCGACCGGCATCACCGGTGTGCTGTCGGATGCGTTCGTCCAGGCCGGCATCCCCTCGGTGTCCCTCTGGGCGGCCGTGCCCCACTATGTCGCGCACACGGCCAATCCGAAGGCGACGCTGGCGCTGTTGACCAACCTCGGTACCGTCACCGAGCTGCCGATCCCGCTCGGCGACCTGGCGCAACGCGCCGACGAGTGGGAGGAAGTGATCAGCGAGATGACGATGGACGACGAGGACATGGCCGCCTACGTGCACGAACTCGAGCACGCCTCCGATGAAGACCTCAACGACGTGATGTTGCGCATCGACGGTGAAGAACTCGCCGCCGAGTTCGAGAACTACCTGCGCAAGCGCGGCGACTCGCCGGACTGATCGAGTTCAGACGGTGAGCGGTCCGGGAAACGACGGCTAACCGATTCTCTCGATCTCCACGACCGGCGTCGTCACCCGCCAGGTGCGGACATCGGGGTCGTCGGCGGCGCGCACCCAGAACTGAGCGGGATCGCCGACGCGGCACGATTTGACGCCGAGGAGCGGAATGTCCTCGGAGTCGCGCCGCAGCTCGCTGACCTCCCAGCGCTCGTCGTCCGTACGGCCGACACCGGGTGCGCGCAGGAGGGTCATCGCTTCGAAGTCGATCACATAGGTCGACGTGCGGGTCACGACTGTCCAGACACCCTCCGAGGTGTCGTCCGGGATCTCCTGCACACGAGTCACGGGCGAAGCTTAGCCGACCGGCGTCAGGTCCACACCGAGGAGGGCGTCGACGGCGGCGATCATGAGTCCGGGCGCCTCGGTCGACGATCCGATCCCGAGGTGGGCGTCGGCCATCCAGGCGTCGACGGCCGCCAGGGCCTTCGGCGTGTCGAGGTCGTCCGCGAGGTGCTGGCGCAGTCGTGCGACGGTATCGGTCGCGGTCGGACCGGTGGCGTGCCGGACGGCACGACGCCAGTTGGCGAGGCGGCGCTCCCCTTCGGCCAGGATGTCGTCGGTCCACATGCGGTCGGACCGGTAGTGGCCGGAGAGCAGACCGAGGCGCACCGCGCCCGGGTCGACGCCCGCCGCCCGCAGTTTCGACACCAGGACGAGGTTGCCGAGGCTCTTGGACATCTTCTCGCCGTCGAGTCCGATCATGCCGGTGTGCACGTAGTGGCGGGCGAAGCGCCGCTCCCCCGTCAGCGCTTCACCGTGCGCGGCGGAGAACTCGTGGTGCGGGAAGATCAGGTCGCTGCCGCCGCCCTGGATGTCGAAACCCATGCCGAGTCGGTTGAGGGCGATCGCCGAACATTCGATGTGCCAGCCCGGACGCCCCGGACCCATGGGCGACTCCCACGAGGGCTCCCCCTCGCGCGCGGCCCGCCACAGCAGGGCGTCGAGCGGATTTCGCTTCCCCGGCCGGTCGGGATCGCCGCCGCGTTCGGCGAAGAAACGCGCCATCGTCGCGTGGTCGTAGCCCGACTCGTAGCCGAACTGCGCGGTGGCCTCCACGCTGAAGTACACGTCCGGGAACTGCTCGTCGTCCACCACGTAGGCCGATCCGTTGGCCAGCAGCGTGCCGACGGCCGCGATCACCTCGTCGACGGACTCGATGGCTCCGATGTAGTCACGCGGCGGCAGGACGCGCAACGCCTCCATGTCCGCCCGGAACAGGTCGATCTCGCGGGTCCCCAGGTCACGCCAATCGACGCCGTCACGGGCGGCGCGCTCGAACAGCGGATCGTCGACGTCGGTGATGTTCTGCACGTAGTGGACGTCGTGGCCGGAGTCGCGCAGTACCCGGTTGATCACGTCGAAGGTGACGTAGGTGGCCGCGTGGCCCAGATGGGTCGCGTCGTACGGCGTGATTCCGCAGACGTACATCGTCGCCACCTCGCCGGCGCTCACCGGCTTCACCTGTGCGTCGGACGTGTCGTAGAGGCGCAACGGGACGGTGGGGCCCGGAACAGAAGGGATCGAGAGCGACGGCCACGAATGCATGCCGTCAACTGTAGGTGTCGCGGGCGGACGAGGGCGTGGCCGGGGCCAGATCAGAAGGATGGCCAGATCAGAACGGCGGCCAGGGAATAGCCCGCGCCTCGGGTGGCAGCGGCATGCCGCCGTCGTCAGCGAGACGCGCGGCGCGCCGCCGCAGGGCGTCGATCTCCGAGGTGGTGATCAGCGACGACAGCCGGACTCGGAGCGCGGCGTTCTCGTCGTCGAGGACGGTCACGAGCCGGGCGAGGTCAGCTGCTTCGGCGGCGGGGACCTCGCCGCCCGCCCAACCCCACAGGATGGTCCGCAGCTTGTCGTCGGCGTGCAGACAGATGCCGTGGTCGATGCCGAACAGCCGGCCGTCGGTATCGACGAGGATGTGGCCGCCCTTGCGATCGGCGTTGTTGAGGACCACGTCGAGGACCGCGAGCCGCCGCAAGCGGTCGGTGTCCGCGTGCACGAGCACCACGGCGTCGCCGCGTGGGTCGTAAGCGTGCAGCACGCCTCGATAGCCTGCGGGCACGGCCCCCTCGGGGACCACGTCGACCGGGTCCAACTCCTGGTCCTCACGATCCGAGCGGCCGTCCTCGCGCTGATGGATCCATCGCTGCACCATGCCCGGACCGAGGTCGATGTCGTCCGGACCGGTCGCGCGCAGCCCGGTCTCCGGGATCAGTCCCCAGCCCAGTTCTTCGCTGACCAGATAGGAGGCGACCTCCCGGCCGGCCAGGGTGCCGTCCGGAAAGTCCCACAGCGGTTCCTCGCCGCGGATCGGCTTGTACACGCACTGCTCGGTGCGTTCGCCGTCGGTGACCTCGCAGGCCACCGTCAGGTTGCTGGCCGACGCGATGCGCCCGAGAACGGTGAGTCGCCCGTTGACGAGCAGATCCAGGCAGTCGCCGCTCAACGGTCCCCGTTGTCGCCGTCGCGATCGGCGGTGCCGTGATCGCTGTCGTCCCCGTCGTCGGAGGTGTCCCCGTCGTGGGGATCGACGACCTCGTCATCGACGGTGAACGAGGAGTCGAACCCGGGCACCAGTCGCGCCAGGCCGGCGAGGACGTCGGGATCGACGAACTCGAGGGACCTGCTGAACACGGCGTCGCGCTTGTAACCGTTGCTGCGCGCACAGATGTGGCCCGAGGCGTCGAGCGGCTGATTGCACAGCGGGCACAGCGGACGACCGGCGGCGATGACGCGCATGGAGCGCGCGCTGAACTCGCGGGCCTCGTCGGCGCTGAGGAACACGCGCACGGTGTCGGGTCCCTCGTCGGTGTCGTCGAGGATCACCGACTCGTCGAGCGGCTGCTCGGTCACGGCCAGCAGTTCGATCACGACAGAGGCTGCCTCCGCGTCCCAGCCCAGGCCCATCGATCCGACACGGAACTCGGCGTCGATCGGGTTCTCGAGCGGTGAGACGTCATCGATGTCGTCGGCCTCCGGCGGCACCGGGGTGCCGAATCGGCGGCGGACCTCGTCGAGGAGATAGGTGAGGCGGTCGGCGAGAATCAGCACCTGCTGCTTCTCCATCTCCACGCTCATCAAGCGCGTGTCCTGCGACACCTGGAGGTAGAAGGTTCGGTCCCCGGGCTGGCCGACGGTGCCCGCCACAAAGCGACGCGGGCTTCGGAATTCATGGATCGTACGGGCCATCTCCGTAACCTTTCTCCTGCGACGCCGACGGCGGCATTGTCGGTGGGACGGTGAGTCGTCTGCCTGCCGGGTTCAACGTTACCCGGCGGCGGGTGCGTTGACTTCTCCCGTGGACCCGCCGACCGTCGCCCCGGCCTTCATCGCAGGCCTCGGCATCTCCAGGACTCCGGCGTTGTTCACCGTGTGGACGTACGGACGGGCGGATCCGTAATGAATCACGCTGAACGACGCCGGATCGACGACGATGCGCTGAAACTGGTCGAGGTGCATGCCGAGGGCGTCGGCCAGCACCGCCTTGATCACGTCGCCGTGCGAGCATGCCACCCAGATTCCGTCTCCGGACTCGCCGCCGTGCACGCGATCGAGCTCGCGAATCGCTGCCGTCGCGCGCCGGGAGACGTTCAGCAGGCCTTCGCCGCCGGGAAAGACGGCGGCCGACGGCTGCTGCTGAACCACCTTCCACAGCGGTTCGGTGACGAGTTCGCCGATCTTCCGGTTGCTCCACTCCCCGTAGTCGACCTCTTCGAGGGCCGTCTCGGTGAGGTGCGGGACGTCTGGCCGCAGCGCGACCAGCGGATCGACGGTCTCGGCGCAGCGCTGCAGCGGCGACCGGACCACCGCGGTCAACTCCGACAGCACGCCTGCCAGGCGATTCGGCAGGTCGTCGGCCTGGAGGCGCCCGCGGTCGTCGAGTCCGACGCCGGGCGTCCGTCCGGCCAGCAGGCCCGAGGTGTTCGCGGTGGAGCGTCCGTGGCGGATCAGGATGACGGTCATGGCAGCAAGACTAGCGATCGGATGCGGCAGGCGACGGCGGGCAGCCGGTCGCGGTCAGCTGGTGATGACACCCGCGGCCAGCAGACCGATGACCACCGAGCCCAGGATCACGCGGTAGCCGGCGAACCACACCATCGAGTGGTGCGAGACGAACTTGAGGAGCCAGGCGATCGAGACATATCCCAGGACGAAGGCGACGAAGGTCGCCACGGCGATCTGCGGTCCGGTGGCCGCCATGCCCTCACCGGCGGGCTCGAAGACGTCCTTGAGGCTGAAGAGTCCGGACGCGAGCACTGCGGGAATCGCGATCAGGAACGAGAACCGGAACGCGGCTTCGCGTTCCAGACCCAGGAACAGACCGGCGCTGGCGGTGGCGCCGGAGCGGGAGACGCCCGGGATCAGCGCGAGGCACTGCGCGAGTCCCATCACGATGGCGTCCCGTCGAGTGATCTTCTCCAGCGGGCGGGATCGAGTGCCGTACCGCTCGGCGGCGACGAACACGAACGAGAAGAGGATCAGCATGATCGCGACCAGCCACAGGTTGCGGCCCATGGTGCGAATCTCGTCCTTGAAGACGAAACCGAGCACACCGATCGGAATGGTGGCGAGAATCACGTACCAGCCCACGCGGTAGTCCAGGCCGCGGGCGTCGGCGTTCCGCAGGCCGGCGAACCAGGCCAGGATGATCCGCCAGATGTCCTTGGCGAAATACAGCAACACCGCCAACTCGGTTCCCAGCTGCGTGACCGCGGTGAACGACGCTCCAGCGTCTTCACCGAACCAGATCTGCGAGACGATCCGCATATGGCCCGACGACGAGATCGGGAGGAACTCGGTGAGTCCTTGGACTCCGCCGAGGACGATTGCCTGGAGCCACGTCATGGTCTCATTCACGGTGAGGATGCTACCCATCGAGCGCGTCACACCCGACCATCACGCAAGATGGTTGTCATGCGCGCTCGAACCCGAATCACCGCCCTGCTCGTGGCTGTGGCCACGGCCTCCGCCCTCACGGCCTGCGGCCAATCCGAAGACGGACCCAAGGAAAATGTGCCGACTGTCACACCGGCGACGGCGGCGCAGTCGCCGACCGGCGGACCGGCGCCCACCGGCACCGTCATCGGCGCGGTTCCGGCACGCACGGTCGTCGCGGGCCGCGGCGACGGAGCCAAGACCGCACTCCTGGCCTCCGACGGCAAGAGCATTCAACTGATCGTCGCCCCCGGAGCGATGGACACGCCCCCGCCGATCACCGTGCGCGTGCCCGATCTCGGCGCGCTCACCGCGGCGGGCGCCGGGTTCGTCGGCGCCGGGCGAGACGGACTGGTCCGCATCGACGCGCAGGGCGCGGTCACCGAGCAGCAGGTCGATCTCGGCGGTGTGCTGTCGGTGGCGGTCACCGGGGACGATCGCGTCCTCGTCGGCAACGACCGCGGCCGCCTCCTCGTTCTCGACGCCGATGGGAAGATCGAGCGCAACATCGGTGGGTTCGTACGCGTCGACGACATCACCGTCGCACCGGCGTCCGCCGGTGAGCGCGCCGGTCAGGTGATGGTCCTGGACCAGGCCCAGTCGGCGGTGGTCCCGGTCGACATCGACACCGGCGAACTGAAGGCCGCACTGCGCGCAGGCGACGGCGCCACCCAGGCGGTGGTCGACGAGTACGGTCGCGTGCTGGTCTCCGGCACACGGACCGACGAGGTCTTCGCGTTCTACGGACAGCCGATCATGATGCGCATGCGCGCCCCGGTCCCGTCCAGCCCCTATGCACTGGCCTTCGACAATCAGCGCAAGCTGCTCTGGGTCTCGAGTACCGCGGAGAACATCGTGACGGCCTACGACGTCGCGACCGGTGAGGCCAAGGAGCGGCATCGCGTCGCCAGTCTCCCCCAGGTCACCTCGATGGACGTCGACGCCGCAGGCACCCTGCTCATCGCGTCGGGACGCGACGCTTCGCTTCAGGTCGTGTTCCCCAACACGCTGCCCTGACCGGACCAGATCATCCTCCTGAACAAAGGCAACCGACCGATGCTGAGCACCCTGAACCGGTACCTGTACCCGATCGTCCTCAAGGCGATGTTCGTGATCTCGCCCGAACGCATTCACCAGATCCTGGCGAAAGTCATCAGTGTCTCGGGCAAGACCCCGGGCGTCCGCTCGCTGATGGCGCGACTGTTCGCCGTCGACGACGGCGCGCTCAAGAACGAGGTGTTCGGCGTCGAGTTCCCGGCACCCATCGGACTGGCCGCCGGCTTCGACAAATCAGCCTCCAGCGTCAACTCCTGGGGCCAGATGGGCTTCGGCTTCGCCGAGATCGGCACCATCACCGGTCAGGCGCAGCCGGGCAATCCGACGCCTCGCCTGTTCCGCCTGCCCGCCGACCGGGCCCTGATCAACCGCATGGGCTTCAACAATCCCGGAGCCGACGCCGCCGCCCCGAAGCTCGCCGCACCGCGGCCCGGCCCGGTCCGGGTGCCGATCGGCGCGAACATCGGCAAGACCAAGGTGGTTCCGGTCGACGACGCCGTCGCCGATTATCGGCACAGCGCGAAGACGCTCGGACCGCTCGCCGATTTCGTGGTGGTCAATGTGAGCTCCCCCAACACTCCGGGCCTGCGCGATCTGCAGGCGGTCGACTCGCTGCGACCGATTCTCGCGACGGTGCTCGACGTGGTCGACAAGCCGGTGCTGGTCAAGATCGCGCCCGACCTGTCGGACGAGGACGTCGACGCGGTGGCCGACTTGGCGGTCGAGGTGGGGCTGGCAGGCATCGTCGCCACCAACACCACCATTCGTCGCGACGGTCTCACGACCCCGTCGGCCGAGGTCGAAGCCATCGGCGCCGGCGGCCTGTCGGGTCCGATGGTCGCCGACCGCTCGCTCGAGGTGCTGCGTCGCCTGTACGGGCGCGTGGGCGGCAAGGTGGCGTTGATCAGCGTGGGCGGCATCGAGACCGTCGACCAGGCGTGGGAGCGCATCTGCGCGGGCGCCGACCTGCTGCAGGTGTACACCGGGTTCATTTACGGCGGCCCGGTGTGGCTGCGCGAGTTGCACCTGGGACTCGCCGCGCGCCTGCGGACCGAGGGCTTCGCCTCGATCCGCGACGCGATCGGGTCGTCGACTCGCTGATCTACTCTGCGCCTGACTACTCTGCGCTGACTACTCTGCGCTGACTACTCTGCGGGCTGCTCGTAGACTCCGGTGAGCACTCCGCGAGCAATGGCGCGCGAGTACAGGTTGAAGCCGAGGAAGCCCGGCGTCGCTGCGGCGGGCAGATCCAGCGATTCGACGTCGACGGCGTGTACCGCGAACAGGTAGCGGTGCGGGCCGTGTCCGGGCGGCGGGCCCGCACCGACGAACTGCTTGAGGCTGGCGTCATTGCCGAGCGTGACCGCTCCGGCGGGCATCTCCGACGAACCCGGGCTGCCCGCACCCGTCGCGAGCGAGGTCACCGACGCCGGGATGTCGGCCACCGCCCAGTGCCAGAAGCCCGAGCCCGTCGGCGCGTCGGGGTCGAAGCAGGTCACGACGAAGCTCTTGGTCTCCGACGGAAATCCCGACCAGCTCAGCTGCGGCGAGACGTCCTCGCCGCCCGCACCGAAGATCGCCGACACCTGGGGCATCGGCAGGGTCTGGCCCTCGGTGAAGTCGGTGGAGGTCACCGCGATCTCGGGGAGCGGAGGCAAGGCCCCGTAAGGATCGTAGGTCGTCACAATCTGTCCTTTCGATGCTTCTGGAGGCGCTGTCGGCCACCGTCAGCAGTTGTTGAGCAGGTGCTCGAAAACCCTGGTACCGAACAGGATCGAGTCTACGGGCACTCGTTCGTCCACACCGTGGAAGAGCGCGGCGAAGTCGAGCTCCGGCGGCAACTGCAGCGGCGCGAAACCGAAGCAGCGAATCCCCAGCCGAGCGAAGGCCTTGGCGTCGGTGCCGCCCGACAGCATGTACGGCACCGTTCGGCCGTGCTCGTCGTGCGCCAGGATCGCATCGTTCATCGCATCGACCAGGTCACCGTCGAAGGTCGTCTCGTACGCGGGCAGGTGGGTGATCCACTCCCGCTTCACCTTGGGTCCGATGAGCTCGTCGATCGTCCGCTCGAACGCCGCCTGCCGCCCGGGGAGCACTCGGCAGTCGACCACCGCTTCGGCATGCTGCGGGATCACGTTGGCCTTATAGCCAGCCGACAGCATCGTGGGATTGGCGGTGTCGCGGAGCGTGGCGCCGATGATGCGGGCCAGGTTCCCGATCTTGAAGAGCGCCGACTCCAGGTCGGGGGTCTCCGGACTGAAGTCGAGGCCGGTCTCCTCCGAGAGTGCCGCCAAGAACTCGCTGACCGCGTCGGTCATCACCAGCGGGAACTTGTGCGCCCCGATCCTGGCCACGGCGCCCGCGATCTCGGTGACCGCGTTCTCGGCCGCCAGGAACGACCCGTGGCCGGCGGGCGCATCGCAGGTGAGCCGCATCCACGACAGACCCTTCTCGGCCGTCTCGACGAGATACAGGCGACGAACGCTGCCGTCGGGCCGATCGACGGTCAGCGAGAAGCCGCCGACCTCGCCGATTGCCTCGGTGATGCCCTCGAAGAGGTCGGGACGGTTGTCGACGAGCCATTGCGAGCCCCACTTGCCGCCGGCTTCCTCATCGGCCAGGAACGCGAATACCAGGTCGCGAGGCGGAACGGTCCCCTCGCGCTTGAACTGGCGAGCGAGGGCCAGCACCATGCCCGCCATGTCCTTCATGTCGACGGCGCCGCGTCCCCAGATATAGCCGTCACGCACCGCCCCGGAGAAGGGGTGCACGCTCCAGTCCTCGGCTTCGGCAGGCACCACATCGAGGTGAACGTGGATCAGGAGGGCCCCGCGCGTGCTGTCACGTCCGGGCAGGCGGGCGAAGACGTTCCCTCGTCCGGGCATGCCCGATTCGATGTACTCGGTCTCGTAGCCGACGTCCTCGAGTTGCGCGGCAACCCATCTGGCACAGTCGGCCTCGCCCCGGGTGGTCTCGGGCTCGCCGGTGTTCGACGTGTCGAACTGGATGAGTCGACTGACCAGATCGACTACTTCATCGGTCGCGCTTAAGCCTCTCACCACTCAATTCGTAGGGGATTTTGGATACTGGCGCAAGCATGGTTATGGTTATCCGGCGCCCAGCGATGCGGGGCGGCAAAACAAGTGAACAAGTCCGAGTGGCGGAATGGCAGACGCGCTAGCTTGAGGTGCTAGTGTCCTATTAACGGACGTGGGGGTTCAAGTCCCCCCTCGGACACAGTGAACCGGAGCCCTTCATCGAGAAATCGATGGAGGGCTCCGGTCGTTCACGGCCACTCTTTCGGTTCCACGGTTTGCTTCGTCATCGGTGAGCCCTCGCCCCCGACGATCGATCGGACGGATAGGGTCGACTCCGTGAATCCAGACGAACAGGAGGACTCCCGCGCGTCGGACGGCGACGACGCCGTCGCCGCGGAGGACTCAGACTTCCCGGGAACCCGCGTCCTGGTGGTCCTCGGGCTCGTCGCACTGGCGGCCGGAGCCCTGACGGGGCTGGTCGGCGGCGCGTTCCGCTGGATGTTGATCTGGACCGAAGGCCTCCGAGCCGATGTGGTCGAGTGGTCGCACGCCAACGGTGTGCTCGGTGTCGTCGCGGTCCTCGCCCTGTCGGCCGGGTGCGCGGTGGCAGCGGTCTGGATCGTGCAGCGTGTGCCGACGGCAGGTGGCAGCGGTATTCAGCAGGTGGAGGCGGTTCAACAGCGCCAGGATCGGGCGGCGCCGTGGACCGTGATCCCGGCCCGATTCGTCGGCGGCCTGCTGAGCATGGGCCTCGGCGGGATGGTGCTCGGACGCGAGGGGCCGACTGTCCACATGGGTGCGGCGATCGGTGCCGCTGCGGGGCGCCTGGTCCGGGCGACCTCCGATGAGGTCCGGGTGCTGCAGACGTCGATGGCCGGCGCAGGCCTGGCCGTCGCGTTCAACGCACCGATCGGCGGGGCGCTGTTCACCTTCGAGGAAGTCGCCAAGCAGATCCGACTGCGATACGCGGTGTGGACGTTGGCCGCGGTCGCGGCCGCCGTGGTCTGCAGCAGGCTGATCCTGGGCGACAAGCCGGACTTCAGCGTCGGCGGCATCGACAACCCGGCGCCCGACCGCCTGTGGGTGTTTCTGGTCTTCGGCATCGTGGTCGGCGGGATCGGCGTCGTCTACAGCCGCCTGGTGACCTGGTTCATTGACCTCTTCGGCCGGATCCCGGTCTCTCCGATGGTGATCGGTGCGGCCGTCGGCACGGTGATCGGCATCCTGTCGCTGACGATCCCGAACTCGGTCGGCGGCGGCGACGTGGTCGCGCAGAATCTGCTCGACGGCCAGCGGCTGGCGCTGTGGACGCTGCTCGGGTTCCTCGCGCTGCGCCTGGTGACCGGCCCGCTGTCGTACGGCACCGGTGCCCCGGGCGGTTTGTTCGCCCCGATGCTGGCCCTGGGCGCCCTCTGCGGGGTGGTCGGCGGACGGTTGGTGGAGTTGGTCGACGACTCCTACGGCGCCAGCCTGACACCCGCGCTGATCATCGTCGGTATGAGCACCCTGTTCGCCTCGGTGGTTCGCGTGCCGCTCACCGCAATCGTGCTGGTGATGGAGATGACTGCGGTCACGGCGCTGACGATTCCGATGATTCTCGCCGCGGTGGCCGCGGTCACGACGGCCTCCCTCGCGGGCTCGGAGCCCGTATACGACTCGTTGCGCCAACGGATGCTGGAGGGCTACGCGCTCGACCCGAGAAAGCGCGCGTAGCGCCCCGAACCATCAAGCCTATGGGCTTGATACGGATCGCATCAAGCCCACAGGCTTGTTCTACGCCAGTACGCCGGGGATGCGCGGAATCTCGGCGACCGAGGCCAGCACATGATCGGCGGAGTTCTCCTTCAGCGTGGCACCGGGCGTCTGCCCGGTCAGCACGCCGATCGACAGCGCTCCGGCATTGTTCGCGGCCTGCACGTCGACAGCGGTGTCGCCCGCTGCGAGGACGTCGCCGACCGCTGTGACACCGCAGCGTTCCATCGCCCGGAAGATCAGGTACGGGGCGGGTCGGCCCGCCGGGAC
>NZ_JAAYXO010000155.1 GCF_012515855.1 Gordonia sp. (in: high G+C Gram-positive bacteria) | reverse complement strand
TCGATCCGGACCACGTGCCGCTCCCCGAGCTGACCACCCGACTCACCTGCTACTTCAACGACCCGAACGTCGCGTATGTGTCGGCGCCGCAGGCCTACGGAAACGCCGTCGACCGCACGGTGCCCAAGCTCGCCGAGTCCCAGCAGTTCGTGTTCCACTCGCTCATCCAGTCGGCCGCCAACTCCTACGGCGGTCCGATGCTGGTCGGTACCAACTACGCGATCCGCACCGCGGTCTTCGACCAGATCGGCGGCGCCCAGCCATCGATCACCGAGGATCTCGCCACCGGCCTAAAAGCGCTCACCAAGCGCAATCCCGAGACCGGCAAGGAGTGGCGGGCGGTCTACACCCCCGACGTCTTGGCGCACGGCGAGGGCCCGGTCACCTGGGGCGACTACTTCAAGCGGCAGAATCGCTGGGCGACCGGCGCCATCCGACACGTCATCGCCGGACCGTTCATCAAGCAGATGGCGCAGATGTGGCGACACCCTCGGCGCGTCCTGCACTACACCCTGCTGATGGCGTTCTACCCCGTGATGGGCCTGACGTGGGTTCTCGGCGCGGTCAACTCCGGCCTGTTCGCCTGGTACGGCGACAGCGGCACGGTGGTGAGTCCGGAGCACTGGATCCTGTTCTACACGTGGACCATCGCGCTCCAGGTGTACTGCTTCATCGCCGCTCGCCGCTACAACGTCAGCCCGTTCGAGACCACCAATTCGTGGGGCGTCTTCGGCATGTTCATGAGCGTCGCGGCGGCACCGATCTACGCGGCATCGATGATCAAATCGTTCGTGACCGCCAATCCGACGTTCGACGTGACGCCGAAGGGCAAGAACAGCGCCAACGACTCGCTGTTCACCTTCCGACACAATGTCTTCTGGGTCGCGGTCTACGTCGGGATCATCTGGCTCATCTTCGACCGCGAGAGAGTCGCCGTCGAGACCCTGGCTTGGCCGGTCATCGCGGGCCTGCTCGCCATCGCCCCGATCCTCATCTGGCTTGCCTCGCGCTTCGTGCACTGGACTCGCCGTCGCCGTACCGGCAGCCCAAGCTGAACACCTTCGCGCACTGGGGTATCGTGCGCTGAAAGATAAGCCGAAAGGTCCGATATGCCGTTCTTCAAGAAGGCCGCGAGCCGCTGGTGGCGGTGGCTGATCATTGCCGCCGCGGTCCTCACCGTGGGTGCCATCTCCGCGCCGCCCGCTACGACGCTCGTGCGCAACATCATGCATGACCGTCTGATCAATTCGATCGATTACATGGCCGAGAACGGCAAGTGGGACATCATCGACCTCGGCGAGGATCAGGAGATCCAGGCCATCCACAGCACGGTGCTGCCGACCGGCAAGCTCCTGCTGATCGCCGGGTCGGGCAACAACCGGGAGATGTTCGAGGCCGGCACGTTCAAGACCATCGTGTACGACCCCGTCAGCGGGTCGGTGAAGCACGTCGACACCCCCGTCGACATGTTCTGCGGCGGCCACGCGCACCTGCAGCACGGCAACATCCTGGTGGCCGGCGGAACCAAGGGTTACGAGAAGCTCAGCAAGAACGTCACCCACGCAGGCGGCGCGATGGTCGTCGTGAACGAGAACCCCGACAAGGGCTACACCATCCCCAAGGGGACGGTCTTCACCTCCAACAAGAACGGCAACAAGTACCGGTCCGACGCCACCATCGTCGTCCCGCCGGCCAACAAGGACGAGTGGACCTACGAGGTCACCCCCGTCGAGCGCCGCGTTTTCGTGAAGTCCGAGGTCGAAGGCGCCGACGGCGTCATCATGACCAACCACCCCTTCAAGGTGGGCCTGGGCCTCGACTCGTACGAGGCGTCGAACATCCACGCGTACGCACCCAAGCTGACCATGGAGAAGTACGAGTACCAGGGCATCGACGACTCGTTCGAGTTCAACCCAGTCACCGAGGAGTACGAGCGCGTCGGCGACATGAAGTTTGCCCGCTGGTACCCGACGCTCACCACCCTGCCCAGCGGCAAGGTCATGGCCATCTCCGGCCTCGATAACGCGGGCACCATCCTCGACGGCGAGATCGAGACCTACGACCCCACCACCAAGGCGTGGACCGAGCGCCCGGAGATGAAGCGGTTCTTCCCGACCTACCCCGCGATCTTCTCCACGCTGCGTCCGCTGGAGATGTTCTTCGCCGGCCCGAGCACCGGCTGGGGTCCGGCAACCAAGGCGCGCGAGCCCGGTTTCTGGAACCTGGAGAACAACACCTTCCGTCCGGTGCCCGGCCTCCGCGATCCCGATCTGCTCGAGACCGGCTCCGCCGCATGGCTGGGCCCGGTCAACAAGCAGCGGATGGTCGTCGTCGGCGGCGGCGGCGTCGGCGATTCGCTGCGGACCACCGACCGCATCGACATCATCGACCTCAACGAGAAGAAGCCGCGGTTCAAGCCCTTCGGCAAGCTCGAGGATCCCACTCGCTACCCGAACCTGGTTCCGTTGCCGAACGGCGAACTGCTGATCACCCATGGCGCCCAGCGGTACCGCGGCATCGACAAGAGCGACACGCTCAAGGCGTACATCCTGTCCGAGAACGGCAAGCTGCGTCGCATCGCCGACCCGCTGGTCGGTCGCAACTACCACTCCAGCGCCAGCATGCTGACGAACGGGCAGATCATCACCGCGGGATCGGATCCGCTCTTCTCCGACCCGAAGAACACCAAGCCCGGCAAGTTCGAGAAGCGTCTCGAGATCTTCACGCCGCCGGAGTTCTTCCGCGCCCAGCGTGACGGCCTGGTGAAGCCCACGGTCACCGAAGGGCCGAAGAAGCTTCGCCTCGGCACCAGCGGCACGTTCCAGCTGAAGCCGAAGGCAGGCGGCACCAAGATCACCTCGGTCCGCATGTTCGTGCCCGCGTCCACCACGCACATCACCGACACCAACATCCGCGCGGTCGATATTCCGTTCAAGCAGGACGGCGACAGCTTCTCCGTCCGCCTGCCCACGTCGTCCGCACTGATGCCGAAGGGGAATTACATGCTGATCGTCAACGACGATCAAGGCCTGTCCAGCGACTCCCGGTGGGTGATGGTCCAGTGATGCGCCGACGACTGTCCGCGCTGGCCCTGAGCGCTCTGGTCGCGGCCCCGCTCGCGCTCACCGCGTGCAGCAGCGACGAACCGCTTCCGCCCAACCAGCCGCCGCCCGGCAGGCTGGCCCCGGTTGAATCGGACTACTCGCTGGCCACCACGCCGGTGTACTACAACAACCTCCAGAAGGCGCTCGAGCAGTACCAGACCGCCTACGGCAACTACACGACGGAGACCGCTCTCAACGCCGTCAAGCACCTGCAGGAGCAGCCGGTCGCCGAGTGGGTGGTCGGCGACGGCGACGACGACTCGGTGACCCGTGCACTCGACGCCGCCGACGGCGCCGTTCCGGTGATCGTCCTCTACCACATCCCCGACCGCGATCTCGAGCAGTTCTCGGCCGGTGGCGCCGGGACCGCCGTCGAGTACCAGAAGTGGGCCCGAGGCATCAGCGAACGGATCGGCACGCGCGATGCCGTCGTCGTCGTCGAACCGGATGCGCTCGCGCATATCCCGGACATGACCACCACCGAGGAGGCCAGTGAGCGCGTCCGACTGCTCGCCGGAACCTTGAAACTGTTCGCTGAGAACAACCCGAACACCGCCGTCTACCTCGATGCGGGCAACAGCGGGTGGCGGTCGGCGAGACAGACCGCGTCGCTGCTGACCCGCGTGGAGAAGGTCGGCACGGAGATCCCCGGAATCGCGCTGAACATCTCGAACTTCCGAACCACCGAAGAGACGCGGGAGTACTCAGAAGCCATCTCGAAGGAGTTCGGTCGACCGCTGTACACCCTGATGGACGTCTCGCGGAACGGCGCACCGACTCCAGATCGGCAGTGGTGCAATCCCGCGTGGGCACGCATCGGCGCAACCACGGACACCGTCTTCGATCCCCAGGAACTGTTCGAAGAAGTGTTCATCAAGCGTCCGGCCGAGTCCGACGGCGTCTGCGGCGCCAGCAAGCAGAAGGCAGGCCACTTCGACAACAACCTGATGTGGCTCCAGCTCGATCAGATGGACATCGCCGAGAAGCCCTGACCGCTCTCACCCCGTAGACTCGCGGCCGATGAGGTGTGAACCTCATCGGCCGCGAGCCGTTTCAGGACGTGACGCGACCGAAACGGACCTGTTATCAAAGTTACGTAGGATGCTGGTGTGACTAATGAGACTAGTGTGACTCCCGGTTCGCGACGACGGGTCGGCCGCGCGTGGGCGACGATGGCCGTGACCGCCTCGCTGGCGGCCTCGGCACTCGTCGCGCCCAGTCCCGCCAACGCCCTGCCGATCCCCGCGCTGCCGCAGATCCCACAGATGCCTCTCCTGCCCACCAACGGCAGCCTCGGCACCGTCGACGGCGGCGACAACGGCAGCGGTCCCGGCGGAACTCCGCCGATCGATCCCGGCATCCCTTCCGCGACCCTCCCCTACCTCACCGGGGCGCGCGTATCCTACACCGGCAACCTCGAACGCATGGCCGCCGCCACAAGCGACGCCGGGCTCAAGGCGAGGATCAACGATCTGCTCAAGACCCCGGTCGCGCAGTGGGTCGGCGGCGACGGCGTCCCCGAGGTCACCCGACTGGTAGCCGAGGGCACCGCGAAGAACGCCGTGCCGGTGATCGCGCTCTATCACATCCCCAACCGCGACCTCGGCAGTCATTCCGGTGGCGGCGCCGCCAACGGCACCGAGTACAAGCAGTGGATCGACCGGGTCTCCGGAGCAATCGGCCCCGCCCGCGCCGTCATCGTCCTCGAACCGGACGCCCTGCCACAGACGCTCGAGCTGTCGAACACCCAGCAGCAGGAGCGGGTGGACCTGCTCGCCTATGCCCTCACCAAGCTGTCGAGCAACGCCGGCACCACCACTTACCTCGACGTCGGCACCGCGGGTTGGCGGACGCCCACCGACACCTCGAACCTGATGAAGCGCATCGCGGCCAAGGGCGCCAACATCACGCACGTCTCGGCGAACGTCTCCAACTTCAAGCCCACCGCCGCGACCGAGAAGTACATCGGCGACATCGCGACCGCGTACGGCAAGCCGCTCAAGGGCATGGTCGACACCTCGCGCAACGGCGGCAACGTCACCAACGGCGAATGGTGCAACCCGATGGCGCAGCGTCTCGGACAGCTGGTGGACGACACCTTCAACCCGTCGACGGCCATGGAGCAGGTCTTCGTCAAGACTCCGGGCGAATCCGACGGTGTCTGCGGTGTCAGCACCAAGGCCGCAGGCGTCTTCGACGATGCGCTGCTACTCCTCCAGCTCGGTCTCGCCGAGGCCCAGGCACGCACCGCCCCCGACGCCCGACGGAACGCATCTGCTCCGCGCTAGTGTCGCGCTAGCCCTGCAAGCACGTCACGTGCGGTCGCCTCGCGCGGCCGACCTCGGGCGGGGGCCGTGCCAGCCGAACTTCAGGGAGGCGATGCGCACGGCCACCACCAGGGCCGCACAGAGCAAGCCGCTCCACGCGGTGTAGAGGTCGAACTGCAGGAGCACGGCGGTCGCCGCGGCACCGCCCAGAGCCGGGATCGCATACAGGTGCTCGCCCGGACGAAGCACCGCGGGCACGTGCCCCGACAGCACGTCACGCACGATGCCGCCGCCGATGCCGGTGGTGATGCCCAGCATGGCCGCACTCGGCGCGGCCAGCCCGAAGTCGTAGGCGATCACCGTCCCGGTCACCGCGAACAGGCCGAGTCCGACGGCGTCGGTGATCTCCAAGGGCCACCGGGTGAGTCGAACCGGCGGCTGCCAGAAGAAGATGATCAGCCCGGTCACGACGGCCGCCGCCACCAGCCACAGGTCGGTGAACGCGGTGGGCGGCGTCTTGCCGATGATCACATCGCGGATGATGCCGCCGCCCAACGCCGTCGCTGCGGCGAGGAGCACGATCCCCACGATGTCGAGGTCCCGACGCACGGCGAGCAGGGCGCCGGACGCCGCGAAGGCGACGATCCCCAGCATCTCGCCGCCGAAGTTCACCGCGGAGGCGGCGTCGTCGAAACTCGCCGAGACGGTTGAGACGAGCATCAGTTCTCCTTCAC
>NZ_JAAYXO010000154.1 GCF_012515855.1 Gordonia sp. (in: high G+C Gram-positive bacteria) | reverse complement strand
TCGACCAGGGCGAGCGCCTCGATGCGCTGGAGTCGGACCTGCACGCCGCGATCTCCGGGACGGCGCGCCCCCGGGACTCGCAGTCGTCGCATGCTCACGACCGCGCCGATCTCGCCGCGGCACTGGCCGATGCCGTCCACCGCTTCGACATCCCGACTGCCACCTTCGACGCCTTCGGTCGATCGATGCGCATGGATCTGCCGGGGCATCCGCTGTTTCAGAACCGCTACCGGACCTTCAGCGAGCTCGCCGAGTACACGTACGGGTCCGCGGCGGTGATCGGCCTGCAGTTGCTGCCCGTCCTCGGTGCCGACGTCCGGAACTCCGACGTGACCGCGGGCGCCCGGCTCCTGGGCGAAGCCTTCCAGCTCACCAACTTTCTGCGCGACGTCGGGGAGGACGCGGACCGCGACCGCGTCTACCTGCCGTTGACCGAGCTCGCGGCCTTCGGGGTCGACGAGGAACTGCTCTTCCACGATGTCGCGGAACGGACCGCGAGCGTCCCGCTCCGCCGGGCCGTTGCCCACGTGATCGCGGTCAATCGCGATCAGTATCGACGCACGGACGCGGCGATCGCCGCCCTCCCCGCACGCACCCGACCGGCCATCTGCGCGGCGGCGCGCTCGTACAGCGCCATCCTCACCGAGATCGAGGACACCGATCACGACGTACTCGCCCGCCGGGCCGTGGTGCCCGTCGCCCGCCGCATCGGCCAGGCCCTCGCCTCGGTGAGCGGCAGGCCCGGACGCTACTGACTACCGGGCCGGTTGACTACAGGGCTTCGGCCTGTGCGCGGCGAATCACTTCGCGCGCCGAATGCGTGTGCAGTGCGTCCGCCGGACGCAGGCCGAGGTCGGCCTGTTCGGTGAACAGCCAACCCATCGCCTCGTCGCGGTCGAAACCGCCGTCCAGAAGCACCGCAACCAGCCCTTCGAAGTGCTTCGCCAGCCCCCGGGTCCCGAAGAAGGCTTCGGGGATCACCGGGATCCCGTTGCGCGACGCCGCGAGCAGGTTGTGTTCGCGAATCAGCGTGCGGAGCCGGTTGCCGGAGACGCCGAGGCGCTTGGCGGCTTCGTCGAGTTCCAGAACCGGAACGTCGTCGGGCAGGACATCTATCGAAAGCGGAAGGGAAGCCACAAGAGGAAGAGTACCGGGAGGACGGGCGCCCGCAGGACGGGGCTGGGAGAACGGGGCCGGGAGAACCGGGCTGGGAGAACCGGGCTGGGAGTACCGGCGCCGGGTGCCGTGCGCGGCATCCACGAGCCGCCCCACTCGACCGGGTAGATTCAATCGTCGTGACCACCCCCGAAGATCCGCTCCTGGGTCGAGTACTGGAGCGGCGCTACCGGATCGACGTGCCCATCGCCCGCGGCGGCATGTCGTCGGTGTACGTCGGCACCGATCTCCGCCTCCACCGGCGGGTGGCGGTCAAAGTGATGGACGCACGTTACGTCGGCGATCCGACCTTTCTGCGCCGCTTCGAGTTCGAGGCACGCGCCGTCGCAGGTCTCAGTCATCCCGGTCTGGTGGCCGTCTACGACCAGAACATCGACGGCGACATCGCCTTCCTCGTCATGGAACTCGTCCGCGGCGGCAGTCTGCGCGAACTGCTCCGCGAGCGCGGGCCGATGCCCCCGCACGCCGTCGCCTCGGTCGCCGTGCCCATGCTCGGCGGCCTCGGGACCGCGCACCGCGCGGGCCTAGTCCACCGCGACGTGAAGCCGGAGAACGTCCTGGTCTCGGAGACCGGCGACATCAAGGTCGCCGACTTCGGCCTGGTCCGGGCGGTCGCCGAAGCGGGCGTCACGTCGGCCAGCGTCATTCTCGGAACGGCGGCCTATCTCTCGCCGGAGCAGGTCACGTCGACGGAGATCGACGCGCGCAGCGACGTCTACTCGGCCGGGGTGCTGCTGTTCGAACTCCTGACCGGCCGCCAACCCTTCAGCGGCTCCACTCCCCTCGCCCTGGCCTACCAGCGGCTGACATACGACGTCCCGGCGCCGGGCGAACTCATCGACGGCATCCCGGCCCAGTTCGACGAGATCGTCCTCCGCGCCACCGAACGCAACCCGGCAGCACGCTTCCGCGACGGTTTCGACATGCAGCATGCGATTCTCGACGCCGCCGACGAACTCGACCTGCCCGCGTTCACCGTGCCCGCTCCCACCCGCGCGTCGGCCCGCGTGACCTCTGCCATCGCCCGTCCCGTTCGCGACGCTCCGCCCCCTCCACCCGCCGCGCTCGTCGACGACGGCCCTGCGCCCGCCCCCTACGGACCGGACGACTGGGCCCCCGATCCCGACGACTGGCATCCCGACTACGACGCCGACCACGCGGACGACGTCGATCATCTCGAGGCTGCCGAATCCTCCGGGGCCGCCGACTCTTCCGGGGCAATGGTCACGCTGATCTGGATGGTGATCATCGCCGCGGTCGCAGCCGGCCTGGCCGCCGCCGGTTGGGCTGTCGGCAGCTCGCTGGCCTGACGCTATTGTTGGCCGATGACCGCCTTTCACATCGGCCGCGACATCGAGATCGCAGCACCCGCCGACCGCATCCACGCCCTCATCGACGACCTCCGCGAGTGGACTCGATGGTCACCGTGGGAGGGCGTCGATCCCGACCTGAAGCGCACCTACTCGGGGCCGGCCTCCGGACCCGAGGCCAAGTACGCGTAGGAGGGCGATCGCAAAGCCGGTGCCGGTTCGATGGAGATCGTCTCGTCCGCGACCGACCGCATCTGCCTGACCCTCGAATTCCGCAGGCCTTTCAAAGCGGTCAACCAAGTCGAGTTCCGCCTGGAGCCCACCGGCGACCGCACCACCGTCACCTGGGTGATGAGCGGTGAACGCGGCACCGTCGCATCGCTTGCGGCCCGTGTCCTGCCGATGGACGCAATGATCGGTAAGGACTTCGACAAGGGCCTTCGCCAGCTCCGAGCAGTGGCCGAAGGCCGCTGACCGACAACCTGTCTGACCAGCCCTGAACTGCCGTTTCACCTCGACGCGCAGAATTGTCAGAGGCGATCCCTAGTCTCCTTCTTCGTAAGCTGGGCATTGCTCGCACCAGTCGACGGTCCTCGATTCCGCAGACCGCGCTGGATCACGAATCTGGAGGATTCACATGTTCTCGTTCCGTAAGGCCGCCATCGCCGCCGTCGCCGTCCTCGCGCTCGGCGCAACGATCGCGTCCGGTGAAGAAGACAAGGCGGAGAAGGTGGGCGCCGACGGCAGCTCGCAGGAGCAGTCGGAGTTCAACGTCGGCGACACCGTCAAGCTCGGCGACTGGCAGGTCAAGGTGTACGGCGTCGAGGACCCGTACGTGTCGAGCAATGAGTTCATGGCGCCGTCGCCGGGCAATCGGCACGTCGTCGTGGACGCCGAGGTCACCAACGGCAGCGACAAGCCCCAGGTGGTCTCGTCGGTGATGTGCTTCGAACTGCGCGACGACACCAACCGCTCGTACGACATCGCGATCACCGACGGCGGCAAGTCGCTCGACGGCGAGATCGCCGCGGGCGCCGCACGCCGCGGCAACCTCGCGTATGAGGTGCCCGAGGCCGCCAAGAACCTGCAGTTGCAGTTCAAATGCGATCTGTTGGGCTCGGGTTCGGCGATGATCAACCTGTCGTGACCCGTCCCGCTGACTTCCTCCTGAGTCCCTGGGTACTCGCATCGATCGTGGTGCTCGTGGTCAACGACCACGTCCTCAAGTGGACGTTCGGCGGGTGGCTGACCGGTAAGGTCTCCGACGTCGCCGGGGTGTTCCTGCTGCCGTTCCTGATCCTGGCGATCTACGAGGCGGCGCGCAAGCCCTTCACACCCCGGTGGCGCACCACCGCCGTCGAAGCCGCGATCGTCTGCGGCGTGGTCGGCTTCGGCTTCGCCGCGGTCAAGACCATCGGCCCCGTCGGCGACGCCTACGAGTACATGGTCGGCCTGCTCCGCACCGTCGTCACCGCATCGTCAGGGCCGGTGACGCCGATCCTGGTCTACCGAGATGCGACCGACCTGGTGGTGCTGCCGATCCTGGCAGCGACCTACCTGGTCTGGCGTCGTCACCGCGGGGAGCCGAGACCCGAAGGGGACCCCTACCCGCGCAGCATCTCGGCGACGAGGAAGGCCAGTTCCAGCGACTGCTGAGTGTTCAGGCGGGGGTCGCAGGCCGTCTCGTAGCGGCCCTCGAGGTCGAGGTCGGAGATGTCCTGCGCACCCCCGAGGCACTCGGTCACGTCCTCACCGGTGAGCTCGATGTGGATCCCGCCGGGATGACTGCCGAGGGCCCGGTGCACTTCGAAGAAGCCCTGCACCTCGTCGACGACGCGGTCGAAGTGGCGGGTCTTGAAACCGGTCGACGCCGTGTGGGTGTTGCCGTGCATCGGGTCGCACTGCCAGATGACCTTGTGGCCGGTCTCTTCGACCGCTGCGACGATGGCCGGCAGCACTTCGCGCACCTTGCTGTTGCCCATGCGCGAGACCAGGGTCAGGCGTCCTGGGCGGTTGTCCGGGTCGAGGGCCTCGACGTACTCGACGGCCATCTCGGGCGTGGTCGTCGGGCCGATCTTGACGCCGATCGGGTTGTTGATCATCTTCGCGAACGCGATGTGCGCACCGTCGAGCTGACGGGTGCGCTCGCCGATCCACAGGTAGTGCGCGGAGAGATCGTAGAGGACCTTCTCGTCGCCGCCGGCCGGATGGTCGGCGAGGCGGAGCATGGCGCGCTCGTAGTCCATCACCAACGCCTCGTGCGAGGCGTAGATGGAGGCCGACTCCAGGCTGGAGTCGGTGACGCCGCAGGCGTCCATGAAACGCAGACCGCGGTCGATCTCCGCCGCCAGTGCCTCGTAGCGGGCTCCGGCGGGCGAGGTGCGGACGAACTGACGGTTCCAGTCGTGGACGCGGTCCAGGCGAGCTTCGGACGCCGTGAGCGCACGGACCAGGTTCATGGCCGCCGACGCGTTGGCGTAGGCACGCACGAGCCGTGAGGGATCGTGGACCCGGGCGGCTTCGTTGGCGTCGAGCCCGTTGACCATGTCACCGCGGTACGACAGCAGCCCGAGCGCATCGGTATCGGCAGAGCGAGGCTTGGCGTACTGTCCCGCGATGCGCGCGACCTTGACCACCGGCGTGCTCGCACCGTAGGTCAGGACGACAGCCATCTGCAGCAGGGTGCGGATGTTGCCCTTGATGTGCGGCTCGGTGTTCGCGGCGAAGGTCTCGGCGCAGTCGCCGCCCTGCAGCATGAACGCACGCCCGTGTGCCACCTCGGCGAGCTGGCCTGCCAGCGACTCCACCTCGGACGGCATGCAGATCGGCGGCACGCTCTCGAGCACGGTGCGCATCTTGCGCGCTTCGTCCTCGGGCCAACTCGGCTGCTGCAGTGCCGGTCGCGCCAGCACGTCGTCGAATTGCTCGGCGAGATGTCCCGGCAGCGGCGGGAGTTCGGGGAGCTCGTTCAAGGGCACGTCTACGGTCCAGTTCACCACCCGTCCAGCCTATCCTGGCGAACACCGCGCCGACGAGGTTGGCTCTAATGCGCGGAGCGGGCCTCTTCGATGGCGCGCCACTTCACCAGATTGTGGCGGGCGTCGGCCAGTGCGTCGTGCGCGTTCTTGGGAGCGGCGGGCAGATCGGGGTGCCCGGCCGACTCCCAGTGCTGGCGGAGCTCACGGGTGAAACGGGGCATCTCTCGCGGCAACTCGGTCATCGAACCCCACAGCTGACAGATCACCACGTGGTCGTAGGCGCCCACCCAGGCCCACAGCTCGACGCGGTCGCCCGGAGCGGTGAGGAAGTCGAACAGGCTCTCGCGGATGGCCCGGCGGCTCTTCCACGCCTTGTCGGCCGGCGACGGCAGCTGATTGAGCACGTTGTTGCGCACCCAGTCCCCCGCGGCCGACGGATCGAACTCCGTCGACACCGCATAGAACTCCCGCCCGTCCTCGCCGACCACCCCGATCGACACCAGCTCGATGGTGGATCCGTCTTCGATGAACTCGGTGTCGTAGAAGTAGCGCACGAGTTCTGATTATCCATGCCGGGCAAGTAATACTGACTGTCATGTCCTCTCCACGCGGTCAGACGCTGCAACGGTGGCTGCCCGGTCCCGCCGCGAAGGCGACCATCGCGACGGCCTTCGTGGTCTCGGCACTGCTGCAGATCTTCGGGGTGCCCTTCACCTCCGGCTTCGGCACGCAGACCCGATTCGACATGGACGTCTACCGCATCGGCGGCCAGATCTGGCACCAGGGTCTGAGCCTGTACGCCGAGGGCTCCATGCCCTTCACCACCGACGGCATCTGGCTGCCGTTCACCTATCCACCGTTCGCTGCGCTGCTGTTCACGCCGCTCGGCGTCCTCCCGCTGACCGTGGCGAGCATCGGGATCTCGGTGATCACGGCACTTCTGCTCATCTTCGTGACCAAGTTGTCACTGGCCGTGCTCGACGTCGGCTCGCCCGCCAATCGCTGGTGGCTCGCGACCGGGTTGTCGGTCGCGACCATCTGGTTCAATCCGTTCTGGATGACGCTCGGTTTCGGTCAGATCAACGTCGTCCTGATGGCGATGATCATGATCGACATCTTCGTTCTCCATCGCCGCGCCGGCGAGCCCGGCGCCGCGGGCACCACGGCCCGGTGGGCCCAGGGCGTGCTGATCGGTGTCGCTTCTGCGATCAAGCTCACTCCGCTGGTCTTCCTCGGCGTGTTTCTCATCGCGGGTCGCTTCCGCGCAGTGGTCACCGGTCTGGTCACCTTTGTGGTCGCCGCGGGCATCGGCTGGCTCTGGATGCCCGCCGACTCGAAGACCTACTGGACCGACACGCTGTTCCACACCGCCCGCATCGGCCAACCCGAGGGGCGGATCAACCAGAATCTCAATGCGGCGTGGCTGCGCGTCTTCGGCGACACCGGCAGCACCGCCCAGCTCACCTGGATCGCCACCAGCGTGGCGGTGACCGTGCTCGCCTTGATCGCGGTCCGACCGTGGCGTCCCACCGTGGCATTCGCTCCCGGCGGCATGACGGGTCGGGTGGATGCGCTCGCCGTCACCTGCATCGTCGCGGTGTGGGGACTGCTGGTCTCACCGACCACCTGGGCACACCACTGGGTGTGGGCGGTTCCCGCCCTCCTGCTGTGCGCGACGCTCGGTGCACGGGCCACCGCGCTCAGTCACCGCGTCGTCTACTTCACTCTCGCCGGTGTCGGCGCCGTCCTCTTCGCCGTCGGTCCCTTCCAGATGCTGCCGCCCATCGAAGACGGCTGGGCGTTCTGGCAGCACCTGGTCGGCAACTCGTTCACGCTGTGGGGGCTGGCGCTGATCGTCGCCCTCTGGCTTCTCCCGTACCGAAAGCCGGCCCCGCAGGCTTCCTGACCGTCAGGCGGCGTCGCCCGGCTCAGCGGTCGGCGTCGGTGCGGCCTCGGCGGACTTCTTCAGGCTGGCGGCGTAGACGTCGACGTACTGCTGACCACCCAGCTGCATCAGCGAGTACATGATCTCGTCGGTGACCGCGCGCTCGATGAACCGGTTGCCCGCCATGCCCTCGTAGCGGGCGAAGTCGAGCGGCTTGCCGACGCGCAGGACGATGCGGGTGGGCCGCGGGAGGATGGTTCCGGGCGGGTTGATGCGGTCGGTGCCGACCATGGCGATCGGGATCACCGGCACGCCGGTCTCCAGCGCCATGCGAGCCAGGCCCGTCTTGCCCTTGTAGAGACGGCCATCGGGCGAACGGGTGCCTTCGGGGTACAGGCAGAGCAGTCGACCGTCCTCCTCGAGAACGCGCTTGCCCGCCGACAGCGCGCCCGCCGCGGCGCTGGCGCCGGAGCGGTCGATCGGGATCTGGCCGGAGGCGCTGAAGAACCACTTCTTGAAGCGCCCCTTGATGCCGGGTTCGGTGAAGTACTCGGACTTGGCGAGGAAGAAGATACGGCGCGGAACCATCAGCGGCAGGTAGAAGCTGTCGACCACGGCCAAGTGGTTCGACGCGATCAGCGCCGGCCCCTCAGCGGGGATGTTCTCCAGCCCCTCGATGCGCGGGCGTCCCATCAGACGCAGGCCGGGGCCCATGAAGACGTATTTGAATAGGTAGTACCACATGGATGCTCCAGCCTCCTGCTTTGACGTACGGGTGCATGACGTCACTCCCGGCGCACAATCGCGTCGCGAGCAACTTTACTGGCTGCCGATGTCCAACGCTGCCAGCCCCTGGCGCGCCACCTCCGCGGCGCCGATCGTGCCTGCGGCATCGCCGAGTTGAGTGCCGCGGATGCGCGCCAGCTGCCGATGTCCGGCGCCGGTGACCGCCGCGGCATAGTGTTCGCGCGCATCGTCGAGGAACAGGCCCGATGCCGCGCCGACACCGCCCGCGAGGACGATCAGGTCGGGATCGAAGACGTCGGCGATCATGCCGAGCCCGTACCCCAGCCACTGCGCCATGTCGGCGTAGGCGGCCAGCGCTGCCGGATCTCCGTCCGCCGCCGCCGCGGCGACGCGTCGGCCGGTCAGCGAACCGGGGTCGGCTTCGGAGTCCGCGGCCAGCACGCTGCGCGGAAAATCTTGGGAGGCGAGCAGTTCCAGGACAGTATCGACCAAGGCCGTGCCGCTGCAGTAGCGCTCCCAGCAACCGCGTTTGCCGCAACTGCAGGGCCGACCGCCCGGCACCACGGTGAGATGTCCGAACTCCGGGGCCACGCCGAAGCTGCCGCGGTAGATCTCGCCGTCCTGAATCATGCCTGCTCCGATACCGGTGCCGATGGAGAGGACGAGAGTGTTGTGTCCCCCGGCCGCCGCGCCGAACTGCAGTTCGGCGATGGCGGCGGAGTTCGCGTCGTGCTCGGCGAAGACCGGCAGCCCGATGCGTTCAGTCATGATCTCGGGCACGCGGGCCTCGCGCCAGGCGAGGTGCGGGGCGAAGCGGACCGTCTGGCGATCCGGTGTCAGGAAGCCGGCGATCGCGAGTCCCACGGCGGCCACCGCCCAGCGGTCGCGCAGCTCCGCGACCAGCCGCTGCAGTCCGTGCTCCAACGATTCGGCAGTGGGTGGGGTCGCGGTGCGCAGGGTGTCGAGTTGACGTCCGTGCGCGTCGACCACGGACGCGCGCACACTCGTGCCGCCGATGTCGATGCCGACGGTGAGCTCGTCGCCCCGAAACCCTCCGGCGCTCACGTCAGCTGCTCGCGCGGGCGATGTTGACGACGATGGGCTCGAAGTGCGTTTGCGGCGGGGCCTCGCCGACGGGGCCGTCCGAGCGCAACATCTCGGCGATCGCCTCGAGCACGGCGATGGCCGCGGCGATGATCCGGGCCAGCAGATCGCCCAACTGGTGAACCAGGGTGCCCAGTTCGCCGAGCAGATCCGGTACCGGCGACGACGCCATCGACGGCCCGCCGAACCCGGAGATCAGGCCGGCCAGCTGATCGATCTGACCGGCGAATCCGAGGAGCAGCGCCTGCATCGGGTCGCCGCCGGCGGCGGAACCCGCACCGGCAGTGCTGCTGGGATCGGTCATTGGCAGTCGATTCCTCGGAGTCGGCGACCGCTGGCGGTCGGAAGGCGGAGCAGGGCGTGGACAATCGACGCTACCGGGCGCGCGCCGTGTTCCCTAGCATCGGACCGCAACGTCGTGACCGAGAGCACAGCGCCGAGTCCGTTCGTCGACTCCATTCACGGACGTCAGGGCGCGCCCGGCGATCGCATCGGCCGCTGCGGCCAGACGGCTCGGTCGGGCGCGAAACGCAGGATCAGACGACCGTCTCGCCAATCAGCTCCGGTGACCGTGCACCTCCGCAGCACCGAGGGCAGTCGCACCGGGAACCGGAATCCGGAGATGGTGACCAGCAGATCGTCGCCCGATCGTCCGACTTCCAGACGCTCCGGGTCCGGGAGCCCCTGCCGCCAGACGAGCTCGAAGACGCTGTCGAGGTCTTCACCGGCCACGTGGCTGACGGTCAGCGCACTCGATCCCCGAGGTCGGCCGGTAGGCCGCGGCAGGTCCAGATGGATGCGGCGGATTCGCGCGAGCCGGTCGAGGGGACCGTCGGCCACGGGGATCACCGTCACCGCGACATCGGCGTGCTCCCCGAGCAAGGCCTGCGCGGCGTCCAGGGCGCCGGGGGCACTCTGACCGGTCCCCTCGTTCACCAGGACCGACCGCAGCGGCAGGCCCATCAGATCGCTGATCGCGAGATAGTCGGCCAGGCACCGGATTCCGCGGTCGCCTGCGTCGACGACCAGGTGCGCGGCCACCCCGTGCGGATCGGCGATGAGGTCGATCAAGTCCTGGCAGTCGCGGTCGATGCCCTCGATCGCAGCGGACAGTTGCGCCAATGCGGGCTTCTCGGCCGCCTCGGCGAGTCGGGCATGCCGGGGCCACAATCGCTCGAGGGCGGCCGAGAGGACCGTCGGTGCCCGGAGGAACGCCATCACGTCACCCACCCCGGACAGATCCACCACCACCCGTTGCCAACGTCCCGCCGTCGCGACGTCGCGCACCTGCCGAAGCAGCAGAAACTCTTGGGCACCGGGCAGACTCGACAACTCCCCCGGCGCCAGCGACGCCAGCGTTCCGACGAACGGGAGCATCGATTTGCCACCGACCACGGCGGCGAGCGCCGTCGTGAAATCGGCCCATGCGCCTTCGATGATCTTCAGCGGATCCACCTGCAGGAGGTCGACGTCGGCTGTCACCGGCACCGCCTCGCCGGGCAGTCGGAGGACGCCGAGTCGTTCCGGCACGTACGACCGACCGTCGAGGGACACCAAAACGGTGCCGCGGTCGGTGCCGACCCGCACTCCCGCGCGCGGGTGGGCGGTCCGGTCGCTGAGCGCCGCTGCGGCGGCCAGCACGGACACACCCGAGCCACCGGGCCCGAGTACCAGATGGATGGGAGCTAAGTCGATCAGCCTTCGACCCTCTTCTTCAGTTCGCCGAGCGCAGCTTCGGTGATCGCCTTCTCGGCTCGTCGCTTCAGCTGGCTGATCATGGGGATCTGCAGATCGACCATCAGCGAGTACGTGACCTTCGTGGAACCCGGAACCTGTTGCACCAGACGGTAACTGCCCTGTTGTGCGCGCTGCAGACCGCTGGACAGGAGCCCCCAGGAGACGCCCGCTCCGTCGTCGTTCCAGGTGTAGCGGAGTTCGTAGGTGTCGGCCAGCACGCCCGCATCGAGAACGAACTCGACCTGAACGCCGCGCCCCTGCGCATCACGCTCCTTGACATGCACCTCGCGCGCAGCGGTGACCCACTCGGGATACCTGTCGAAGTCCGCGATCACAGCCATGATGTCGGCGACGTCGGCGTTCATGACGATCGACTGCTCAGTGTGGTCCGCCACCGGTCACTCCTCGACAGCCGCAGCGGCGATCGCGGGCGCACCGGCCTCGCGGTCGCCCTCCAGCAGCCACTTGACGTGAAAGGACATCTCCTTGCCCGCGATGCGACGCACACGGTTGACCTCCGCGAGCAGATCCATGCACTCGCGAGGATCGGTCGGCAGCGGATCGACGGGCTCGGCGTGCAGGTAGTAATGCAGGATGAAGCCGTCCATGCACTGCTCGCACCAGATCTCCATGGTGCCGGTCAGCGGACCGGTCACGGTCCACCGCATGCCCTGGTCCCCGCGGTCCTCCACCACCGTCAACCTCAGATCCGGCCACCACTGACGCCACCGTCCTCGATCGCCGACGACAGCGCCGGCCAGGGACGGGGCAGCGGCGACGAAGACCTCGTCGGCAACCTGAATGCTCGTCACCGTCCTAGCTTCACACACCCGTACGCGTGGAAGAAACCCACGCGTGCTGAACCGTCTCGAGTCGTGGGTCTAAGATCACTTTCAGATTCAGGTGTTTCCCAGAAACTTCGGTACCGGAAGGTGTATTACATGACCGAATGTCGCGTGCCCGCGAACTTTGAGATCCCCGAGGAGCGGAACGCGTCCGACGTCCTTTTCGACATCGTCGAGAAGAACGGGAGCAAGACCGTCTTCCGCCGTGAAGTGGGCTCGCAGTGGCTTCCGGTCACCGCAGCAGAGGCCGGCGCCACGGTCGTCGCTCTCGCCAAGGGCCTGATCGCTTCGGGCATCGAGCCCGGCGACCGCGTCGCCCTGGTCTCGTCGACTCGCCTCGAATGGACCCTCCTCGACTTCGCCATCTGGTCGACCGGTGCCATCACCGTTCCGATCTACGACTCGTCCTCGGGCCCGCAGATCGACTGGATCGTCCGTGATTCCGGCGCCACCGCCGTGATCGCCGAGACGGCCGAGCATCGCGCCGTGGTCGAGTCCGCAGAATCCGTCGACGATTCGGTCCAGATCTTCCAGATCGACGTCGAAGGCGGCCCGGGCATCGTCGAACTGCTCACCGAGCGCGGCCAGGCCGTCACCGACGACGAGGTCACCGCACGCCGACGGACGCTGGTCGCGTCCAGTCCCGCGACGCTGATCTACACCTCGGGCACCACCGGTCGCCCCAAGGGCTGCATGCTGACCCACTCGAACCTGCTCGGCGAGATCGGCGGCGTCCTGCAGACCTCGATGAGCACGCTTCTCGGCGACGGCAAGCGTCTACTGCTGTTCTTGCCGATGGCGCACGTCCTGGCCCGCGCCATCAACCTGGTCGCGATGGAGGCGGGCGTCGAGGTCGGCTACACCAGCGACATCGCCAACCTGCTCCCGACGTTCGCCGTCTTCAAGCCGTCGCTGATCCTGTCGGTGCCGCGGGTGTTCGAGAAGGTCTACAACTCGGCCCGCCAGAACGCCCACGACGGCGGCAAGGGCAAGATCTTCGACCTCGCCGCCGAGGTGGCGATCGAGTACTCCACCGCCAAGCAGAACGGCGACGTCGGCCTGCTGCTGCGCGCCAAGCACGCGGTCTTCGACAAGCTGGTCTACAGCAAGCTCCGCACCGCCCTCGGCGGTGTCTGCGAACTCGCGATCTCCGGCGGCGCCCCGCTCGGCGCGCGTCTGGGGCACTTCTTCAGCGGCGTCGGCATCCCGGTGTACGAGGGTTACGGCCTCACCGAGACCACCGCCGCCATCGCCGTCAACACGCCCGGCGAGGTGAAGGTCGGCACCGTCGGTCGGCCGATCCCGGGCAACGCCGTCCGCATCGCGGACGACGGTGAGATCCTGCTGTCCGGCGAGGTCGTCTTCTCCGGTTACTGGCAGAACGAGGAGGCCACCGCCACCGCGATCACCGATGGCTGGTTCCACACCGGCGACCTGGGCGCACTCGACTCCGAGGGCTACCTCCGCATCACCGGCCGCAAGAAGGAGATCATCGTCACCGCGGGAGGCAAGAACGTCTCCCCCGCACCGATGGAGGACATCATCCGCGCGAGCGCACTGGTGTCACAGGCCGTCGTCGTCGGCGACCAGAAGCCCTTCATCGGCGCCCTGATCACCATCGACCCGGAGAACTTCGAGTCGTGGAAGGGCCGCAACGGGAAGTCGGCCGAGGCCACCGTCGCCGACCTCGCGCTCGACGCCGTCCTGGTCGCCGAGGTTCAGCGCGCCATCGACGACGCGAATGCGACCGTCTCGCACGCCGAGGCGATCAAGAAGTTCCGCATCCTGCCGTCCGACTTCACCGAGGAGACCGGTGAGCTGACCCCGACGCTCAAGGTCAAGCGCAACGTGGTCGCCGAGAAGTGGATCGAAGAGATCGCCGCGATCTACCACAAGGGCTGATTCGTCAGATCCGAGCTCGCGAGCTCCAGGCCGCGCGTCGGGTGCACTCCGTTACAGGAGGCGCATCAGTCGCGCGGCCTGTTGCTTCCACTGCCAGTTGTCGACCGCCCAGGCACGACCGTTCTCCCCCATCGCCGCAGCGAGCTTGGGCGCGGTGAGGATCTCGACGATCGCCTCGACGACTTCCCCGTGATCACGTCCGTTCACCACGGTCCCGGTCAGGCTCTCGCGCACCGTCTCGGGCGCCCCACCGGAGTCGCCGGCCACCACGGGAACCCCGCTGGCCGAGGCCTCGAGGAATACGATCCCCAGCCCTTCGACGTCGAGTCCCCGCCCGCGGGTGCGCGTCGGCATGGCGAACACGTCTGCCATCGCGTGGTGCATCGGCAGTTCCTCGGCCCGGACGCCTCCGGTGAACGTCACCGAGTCCTCGACCCCCGTCGAGGCGGCGAGGCGATGCAGCGTCTCCGCGTACGGGCCGCCCCCGACGATCATCAACCGTGCATCCGGCACCGCAGCACGGATCGCGGGCCAGCACTCGATCAAGGTGTCCTGCCCCTTGCGCGGCACCAGGCGCGACAAGCAGAGGACCACCGGAGCATCGCCCAGCCCGTACCGCTCGCGCAGCATCACCCGGGCCGCCGGGTCCGGCGCGAAACGGTCGACGTCGACCCCGCACGAGACGTACTCCAGCGCCGCGTTGGGTCCGAACGCCGCGGCGAACCGATTGCGCGTGTATCTGCTGACGTAGGTGATGGCGTCGGAATGGTCGCCGATGTACCGGAGCACCTGGCGTGCGCCGGGCAGCATCGACCACCCGACCTCGTGGCCGTGCGTACTCGCCACGATGCGTCTGGCACCCGCCTTGCGCAGTGCGGGACCGAGGACGGCGAGGGGCGCCGCCGCGCCGAACCACACCGTGTGGACATCGTTCTCGCGCACCAGCTTCGCCGCTCGACGGCGAACCGTCGGGACGGGCAGCATCAGGCTGGTGGGATGGCGCACGATGCGATACGGCGACGCAGCGTCGTACGCCTCGCAGCCCTTCCACGAGGGGGCGTAGACGATCAGCTCGTCGGCCGGCAGGTAGGCGGCCATGTTCTCCAGGTACGACTGAATGCCGCCGGGTCGCGGCGGGAAGTCGTTGGTGACCAACAGTGTCCGGTTCATCAGCGCGCCTGCTTCGTGAGCCACGCCTGCCAGTCGGAGACCACCTTCGCCTTGTCGACCCCCAGCGCGTCCTTGATGGCGGCTTCGGTGGTCGCGGTGTCTCCGCCCTTGGCCACGTTCACGTACATGTCTTTGAGCTTGCCCTCTCCGAACGCGTCCGCGACGAATGCCGCGAACGACCACGCACTTTGGTAAGCGAGACGCGCGTCGTCGCTGGTGACGGAGAACGAACCGTCGGACGGGAGCGCCTTCGGCACGTCACCTGCGGCCACTGCTGCAGCCAACTCGGGTGCGGCGTCGACGAACTCGCGGTAGGTCCCCTTGCGGCCCACGTACTCGGGCACGCCCTCGGTGAGCCACAGCGGGACGTTCTCGGCCGTCACCAGGCGTGCGGCGACGTGAACGAGTTCGTGGCGGAGGACCACCGCGAGCGATGCCGCGGGCAACGAGCGCGCCGCGGGCGTGAGCACGATGCGCTGGCCGATCACCTGCTTGTTCTGTTTGTCGACCATCGCGAAGACGGTCGCCGCCGCTGCCGCGGACGTCGTGCCGGGTTCGGTTCGGGTGAGCCCTGCGAACTGCTCGTCGGTCGCGGTCGAGATGACCGCCGCTTTGCGCACCCAGTCCTCGCCCCAGAACTTCGTCACGTCGTTGACGGAGGCGGGCAGGATCCGCGACGCAGTGGTGGCGGCCTTCTGGGAACCCCGATAGAAGAGCACGGTCGAGGTTCCGCCGGAGGTGCTGACATCCGTCGCCGCGAGTCCGGGGAATTCCCAGGGCCCCATCTCCGGAGCCTTGGGATTGCTCTGCAGGACGGTCTCCGGTGTCGGGTCAGGCGCCAGACCCCCTTCACCGACCACCTTCCAGTCGTCTCCGTAGCGGGCGAAGGTCAGGCTCTCGTTCAGCGTCACCGTCGGTTCGTCGAGCCCGGGCGACGACGCGCCGCCGAGCGCGTAGTTCAGATAGACCGGGCTGACCCAGGTGTCCGAGGCGCCGGCGTCCTCCAGCTGGGCCACGAACGTCTCGTCGAGCAGGTGCTCCGGGCCGTTCTGCGGCGCGACGCGATAGCGGAACTCCTTGAGTTTCAGCGGACCGGACCCCTTGATCGGCTCGTCGGGCCCGGCGAAGTCGGCCGCGATGGCCTCCATTCGTCGACGGAACTCCGCGGGAGCAGCGTCGTCGATCAGCTCCGCCAACCCAGCGCGGTCACCGCTGCTGAGAGTGGCGGACAGTTGGTCGAGTAGCGCGGTGACGCCGTCGTACCGCTGCTGTTCGAACGGATTCAGCGGCGTCGTCGAAACCGTCGACGAGCTCGCGGACTCCCCGTCCGAGTCGGTACCGCAGGCGGTCAGCGGCGCTGCGATCAGGGTGACGGCCAGAGCCGAGATCGCGATGGCGTGACGGCGAGACCGCACTCAGTACCGTCGCGCAGCGTTGTACGGGCCGGCCTTGTCCAGCGGGACCACTGCGACGGGAACGCCGAACGTCGAGGCGTGCACCACGAAACCGTCACCGACGTACATGCCGACGTGCGTGGCCTCGGGGTAGAAGATCACCAGGTCACCGGGCTGCAGGTCGTTGCGGTCGACGGGCTTGCCACCCGCGAGCTGAGCCTGGCTGGTCCGCGGCAACGTTCGGCCGGCCTGCTTGAAGGCCCACAGCATGAGGCCGGAGCAGTCGAACTCGTCGGGTCCGGTCGCTCCCCAGACATAGGGGTCGCCGATGCGGGACACGGCGGCCTGCACGGCGACGAGTCCGGGCGCCGTGCCCTTGGGAACCGAACGCGGATCGAAGTTGTACTTCGGGCCCCGCAGCGCGGCCAACTGGCGACCGGTCATCGACTGGTAGATCGCGCGGATCTGGACCGCCTGGAGCTGAAGGTTCGACTGCTTGGCCTGCAGTTCGCCGCGCTTCTTCTCCGATGCCGCAATCGCTTTGGTGGCTGCGGCCTCGCTGGCCTCGGCGTCGGTCTTCGCCTGCTTGGTCTCGCGCGCCGTCTTCGTGACGGTGCGGTAGTCGGCAGCCGCTTGGCGCGACATGACCTCGAGACCCGACATATTGTCGAGGAGGCTCTGCGGCGAGTCGCTCACGAGAAGGGCGTACAGGCGGTTGACGCGGGCACCGCGGTAGCTCAGGCGCGCCAGGGCGTCGATCTTCTTCTGTGCGCGATCCATATCGGCCTGCATCGCGGCGAGTTTCACGGAGGCCGCCTTGGCCTTCTTACGCTCCACTCGCACCACGTTGCGCTGCTTGTCGTACTCCTCCTGGGCCGCGTTCATGGCCTCGGACGTCCGCTCCGCCTCCACCGACAGCTTGCGGTACTTCGCCAGGACGCGGTCAGCGGACTGCGGAGGCTCGGCTGCGGCGGGCGCGCCGATGAATGCGGTCGAGGCGGTGATCGCAGCGATACCAACGGCCGCCGCGCTTCGACGCACCAGCGGACCTGACATTTTCAACACGGATCGCACCCGATTCCCTATAGCCGGGAGGGCGGGGCGGCACTCAGCCGACCCCGCCCTGCACCTAGATCAAACTCTTCGACGCTCAGTAGCGACGGATACCGGTCAGGTTCCATTCCTTCACCGGATCGCGCTTCACCGGAACGCCCTCGGTCGACGAGTGGACGAAGCCGCCCTTGCCGTCGTAGATGCCTGCGTGGCCGCCACCGTTGAAGATCAGGATATCGCCGGCCTTGGCCTGCGCCAGCGAGGCCACGGGGGTGCCGCCGCCGAGCTGTCCGTAGCTGTCACGAGGGATAGTCTTGCCTGCCTGGCGGTACGACCACGAGGTCAGACCGGAGCAGTCGAAAGCGTTGGGGCCGGCAGCACCGTAGACGTACGGCGAACCGATCTTCGATTCAGCGGCACGAAGGGCCTTCTTCGCGCGGACTTCCTGCTTGGTGCCGGTGTCCAGCTGCGGGAGCTGCGGTGCCTTCGGGGCGATGTTGGACGGGAGACCCGGGATGTCGAAGGTGCCGACATTGGGGATCGTCACCGGTGCGGCGTCTGCGGCGGGGGCAGCTGCGAATGCCAGCGATCCGCCGATGGCGATCGAGCCGGCGAAGATTGCGGACTTGGCGGCCTTCTGACCGACAGAGGGCTGCTCCAAACGATGTTTGGCCACGGAAACACGTACTCCTTGTTGTTCTTCCTTGCGCTGACCGGGTTAGCTGTCGGGTTCGGGCCGGAAGAGATGGCCCTACGCAGGCGTCGATAAGCCCGAAGGCTTCACGTGCTGCGATTCACCCCGATCTGCGCGTCGAATCCTCACTGCGCAGAGGAAGTGGTTCCCCGGTTCACCCCCGTTGGTAAGGGCGATTAGGCGGTGACCCGCCGGGCTTCCGAAGCTCTCCGGAACATCCCTGATTGGCAGGTCTCGAAAAGATTACGAAACCCCATGCCCGATGTCCACCGAAGGCACGCCCCTGTGCCATGGGACCTCCCGTCACACGGCACGCAGCCGCAGCGACCGATTCGCCTCAAAATGGCCTTCACCTGCACTGACATCACGAATTGCCAGATCGGCGACCTCGATCGAGATCAAATCTGTGTCAGCGAACACATCGATGGCGTAGAGCAATTCGACCCCATCGGGATCGGGGACTTCACCCATGGCATACCCGCTGGTAACGGGACCGAACAGGACGCCCATCATGCAGTCCCCGCACTCGCGACCGCGTGCCGGACAACGCGAACAATCAATCTTCATGTGATCTACCTCTCATTCGGGCTTCCGGGCGATCCGAACCCTCGTCTTCCGCGGTTTGCGACGCCGCCCGGCCGCCGACATTCAACCTGTGGTGGAGAGTACGAGGCCCCTCTGACAGCGACGCGCCGCAGAGCCGACTTGTCAGAGGGCGGTCGTAGCGTGCGTGACATGACCGCCCGGCAACTCTCGTTCTCCGACCTTCCCGACGAAGCCGAGTTCGCCTCGTGCGCCCTGCGGGAGACCACCTTCGTCGTCGTGGACCTCGAGACCACCGGGGGGAGTTCCACAGACGATCGCATCACCGAGATCGGCGCGGTGAAGATCCGCGGAGGCCAGGTACTCGGGGAGTTCGCCACCCTCGTCGATCCCGGGCGGTCCATTCCCCCGCAGATCGTCGCGCTCACCGGAATCACCTCGGCCATGGTCTACGACGCACCACCGATCGAAGAGGTCCTGCCCGCATTCGCCGAGTTCGCTCGCGGCAGCCTCCTCGTGGCACACAATGCTCGCTTCGACATGGGCTTCCTCCGCAAGAGCGCGGCCCGAATGAAGCTGCCGTGGCCGTTCACCACCTCGCTGTGCACCGTGGTGATGGCCCGCCGGGTGCTCTCGAAGCAAGAGGCGCCGAGCGTCAAACTCTCGGCCCTCGCCGACCTCTTCAACGTCGCCGTCCGCCCCACGCACCGGGCGCTCGACGATGCCCGCGCCACCGTCGACGTCTTTCACCGGTTGATCGAACGCGTCGGGAACCAGGGCGTCACCACGGTCGGCGACCTGCAGAGCTATCTCCCGCGCGCCACTCCGGCGGTCCGCGCCAAACGCACCCTGGCCGCCGACCTCCCCAACCGGCCCGGCGTCTATCTGTTCCGTGGCCCGGGCGAGGAAGTCCTCTACATAGGGACGGCCGTCGACCTCCGCCGTCGCGTGTCCGGGTACTTCAACGGGAGCGACCCCCGGGCCCGGATGGCCGAGATGGTCTCGCTGGCGGTTCGGGTCGATCACGTGGAGTGCGCACACGCCCTCGAGGCGGCCGTCGCCGAGCTGACCCTCCTCGGCGTGCACAAGCCGTCCTACAACCGCCGCTCACGCAATCCGCAGGGCGGCTGGTGGATCACGCTGACGGCCGAACGGTTCCCACGACTCAAAGTCACGCGGACGCCCGACGTCGAGTCCCTCGGACCACTGCCCGGCCGAGCGCAGGCGGCGGACGTCGCCGATGTCATCGCCGGGCTGGCCGGACTCCGGTCGTGCACGACAGACCTGAAGAAGGCCACCCATCACTGGTGCGAGGGCCCCTCCGACGCAGCGCAGCTCCCCGACCCTCTCGTCAGTGCGATGCCCGGCGTCTGCCGAGCCGCCAGCGATCGGCCGCAGACGCTCCCCGACTATCTCTGCCGCGTCGAGGCGACCCGCGATCTCCTCGCCGGGCGGTCCGACGCCCTCCTCGCCGCTCTCGAGGGCCGGATCGCGCGGCTCGCCGAGCAACGTCGGTTCGAATCCGCTGCCCGCGCAAGGGATCGGCTGTCTGCCACGATCGAGGCGCTCGCCAGGGGCCAACGACTCGCGGCCGTCGCCCAACGGCCCGAGGTGATCGGAGCACGCCCCGACGGCGACGGCGGGTGGGAGCTGAGCATCATCCGCTACGGCCGCCTCGCAGGTTCGGCGCGCGCGGTGCGCGGCGTGGCCCCGATGCCGGTCATCGAACGGCTCCGAGCATCGGCCACCACCGTCCTGACGCCGCCGCCGGAGGCGGGACCACTGGGTGGCGCACCGGCCGAGGAGACGGCGTTGCTCGAACGCTGGCTGTACCAACCGGGGACTCGACTGGTCGACGTCACCGATCAGCTCTCCCTACCGATCGGCGCGGCCCAACGGTGGATGGGATTCGCCAAAACGGCCCGCGCCGCTCGCGAGGCGATGGCATAAAGTCGACCGCATGATCACAGCCATCGTCCTCATCGGAGCCGACATCCACCAGATCCCCGAGACCGCGCAGGCGGTGGCCGACATTCCGGGCGTCACCGAGGTCTACTCGTGCGCCGGAGACGTCGATCTGATCGCCAAGGTCCGCGTCCGCAACCACGAAGAGATCGCAACCGTCGTCACCGGAGCCATCAACCGCATCCCCGGGGTCCTGAGCAGCGCCACGCACATCGCGTTCCGCAGCTACGCCAGCTCGGAGGTCGAGGGCGGCTTCTCGATCGGCGAAGCCTGAGCCGCAAGTCGTTCGAACTCGACAGTCGCGGCCGTCCTACTGCTGGGCGGCCGCGAGTCGCTGCGTGGTGGCCGCCCACCGCTCCAGGAGCGCCGCCGCGTCGCCCGAGTCGATGACCCGTCCGACGCGCTGTAGCGCTTCTCGCAGGGCCTCGTCGAAGGCCTCCTGGGTGAACATCTCACGCTGCTCGAAGGCCACGATCGCCGCCGCGGCGTTGAGGCTCACCGCATCCCGCACCGGTCCCGCCGCACCCGCGAACAACTCGCGTGCGATCTGCGCGTTGACCGTCGCGTCCCCGCCCTGGAGCGCGGACAGTTCGACGAGCGGCAGACCCAGCGACCGGGGATCGACGGACAAGCGACCGATCTGGCCGCCCAGCACCTGCCAGACCGTCGACGTGGTGGTCGTGGTGAGTTCATCGAGGCCGTCGTCACCGCGGACCAGCAGCACCCGATTGCCGCGTTCGGCAAAGGCAGACGCCAGCACCGGCGCCAGGTCGTCGAAAGCGCAACCGATCAGGCCGGCCTCGGGCGCCGCCGGATTGGTCAGCGGTCCCAGCACATTGAACACGGTGGGAATACCGATCTGACTGCGCGGCGGCCCGGTGAAACGGAACGCCGGGTGAAAGACCGGCGCAAAGCAGAAGCCGATGCCTGTCTCGGCGATCGACTGCTCGACCGCCGCCGGATTCAGGTTGATGGCCACGCCCAACGCCTCGAGGACATCGGCGCCACCGCTCTTCGACGACGCCGCCCGGTTCCCGTGCTTCACAACGCGGAACCCGGCCGCCGCCACGACCACCGACGTCATCGTCGAGATGTTGACGGTGTGCGAGCGATCGCCGCCGGTGCCGACGATGTCGATTGCCGGCACGTCGACCTTCACGCGATTCGCCAACGCCAGCATGGCCTCCGACAGCCCGCGCAGCTCGGCCGACGACGCGCCCTTCATCTTGACCCCGACGCCGAACGCGGCGATCTGCGCGCCCGTCGCACCGTCGGACATGATCTCGCGCATGGCCCACGACGCCTCGTCGACCGTGAGGTCGATGCGGTCGGTCACCTTCCCCAGCACATACGGCCAGGTATAGGAGTCTGCGGAGGTCGAGTCTGCGGAGATCGAGTCTGCGGAGATCGAGTCTGCGGAGGTCGAGTCAGCGGATCCAGTCGCGTCGAGTGAAGTCACGCGACAACCCTAACGTCAGGGTCGCTAGCGCGTCACCGGAGTATCCGCCGCGCGCAACAGCACCCAGCCCTCCACACGACCGCCGGCCCGCGAGACAGCACTCGCCATCCGCGCCCGCTCACGCGACAGCGCAACGGCGTCGACGACCATCGCCTGCGCGACCGGCAGCAACGCGAGCCCGTCGACGACGTCCGTCGCGACGCTCTCATCGATGACATAGCCGTGGGAGATGCACCGCTCGGACACCGCGGCCAACTCGGCCTGCGGCACTCGCAGCAGGTGACGGAGCACCACCGGTGCATCGTCCTCGAACCCCGCCTCGGCGAGCGCGACCGAACTCGGCACCGCTTCATCGGTGCCCGAAACCAGCGGCCGAAGCCCGGGATCGCCCGGCTCCGGACGCGAGGCGTTCTGCGAGCCGTTCCGCCACGGCAATCTCCAAGTCACCATTCCGCCACCTCGTACCAAGTCGTCATAACCCTCACGGTAGCCCTCATCCTGCTCTCAGGACACGCCGGTAAGCTGAAAACTCAGGTCCGCCACCTGCGGAAATTGGTTCCTGCCCACCAATTTTCCGACCCGGGTGGTCAACAGTTACTACGAACCGTCATACTTCTCTTGTGACTAGCGCTGTGGGTACCTCAGAAACCGCCATCACCTCACGCGTGCACTCGCTGAACCGTCCGAATATGGTCAGCGTCGGCACCATCGTGTGGCTGTCGAGCGAATTGATGTTCTTCGCGGGCCTGTTCGCGATGTATTTCGTCGCGCGGGCCAACGCGTCTGACGGCTGGCCTCAGCCTCCGACGCACCTCAACCTCTGGCTGGCCGTGCCGGTGACGACCGTGCTGATTCTCAGCTCGTTCACCTGCCAGGCCGGTGTGTTCGCGGCCGAGCGAGGTGACGTTTTCGGATTGCGCCGCTGGTACACCATCACCCTGATCATGGGCACCTTCTTCGTGCTCGGCCAGGGCTACGAGTACCTGACCCTGATCGCCGACGGCACCACCCTCTCCTCGAGCGCCTACGGCTCGGTCTTCTACATGGCCACCGGATTCCACGGTATGCACGTGATCGGCGGACTCCTGGCGTTCGTGTTCCTGCTGGTGCGCGTGCGCATGTCGAAGTTCACCCCGTCGCAGGCGACCGCCGCGATCGTCGTGTCCTACTACTGGCACTTCGTTGACATCGTCTGGATCGCGCTGTTCGTCGTCATTTACTTCATTCGGTAACCACGGCCGAGAAACCGGCCGGTAGACGGCACGGTTCGCATACATTCAGTCCAAACCGCTTAGTAGAGAGTCACAGATGAGATCATCTCCACCGAGTTCGCCGGAAGGCCGCGACGCCGCCGACGTTCCAGAAGAGCGCATCGCGGCCGCGGGAGCCAAGAACGCAGGCACCCGCGCCAAGTCGCGTCGCAAGCTGCGTCGCCGCGCAAGCGGCAGCATCTTCCTTCTCCTGGGCCTGATCGCTGCCGGCCTGATCGCCGCATTCGTATCGCCCGACCCGCAGGTCGCCACCGCTGACGACAAGTCCGTCGCGTCGGTCGCCGCTGGCAAGCAGCTGTACAACACCTCCTGCATCACCTGTCACGGCGCGAACCTCGAAGGCGTGCCCGACCGCGGACCGTCGCTCGTCGGCGTCGGCGATGCAGCCGTGTACTTCCAGGTCTCGACCGGCCGCATGCCCGCAGCCCGCAACGAGGCCCAGGCCCAGCGCAAGCCCTCCAAGTTCACTGAAGCTCAGATCGACCAGCTCGGTGCCTACATCCAGGCAATGGGTGGCGGCCCGTCGGTCATGTACGAGAAGAACGAGGACGGCTCCATCAAGTACGAAGACGGCTTCCCCGTCCTCGCGATGGATTCGCTCCGCGGCGACGACATCGGTCGTGGCTCCGAGCTCTTCCGCCTCAACTGCGCTTCCTGCCACAACTTCACCGGTCGTGGCGGCGCACTGTCGAGCGGAAAGTTCGCTCCCTCGCTGAGCAGCGTCAACCCGCAGCAGCTCTACACCGCCATGCTGACCGGCCCGCAGAACATGCCCAAGTTCTCGAACCGCCAGCTCTCGGTGGAAGAGAAGGAAAACATCATCGGTTACATCCGCTACGTCGATACCGCTAACCCCAGCGGCGGCTTCGGACTGGGCGGTTTCGGCCCGGTCTCCGAGGGAATCGTCATGTGGGTGGTCGGCGTCTCGGCGGTCGTCGCCGGCGCGATGTGGATTGGATCACGAAATTGAGCGAGACCAGTAAGGACGTCCCGTCCGACGACCAGCTCGCCGCGATGTCCCGCGACGAGAAGGTGCGCCTCGGTACGAACCTGGACGGCGTGGAGATCATCCACCGCGCCGAGCGGTTCCCCGAGCCGGGCACCAAGGCCGAGAAGCGTGCCGAGTTCGCGGTAGCGATGTGGTTCATCCTGTCCGGCGTGTTTGCGATCGCCGCCTTCATCCTCTTCATCTGGGGTGACTGGCAGTTCAGGATGCCCGACGAGGCAGGCTACTGGGCCTACACCTTCTACACCCCGCTCCTGGGCGTCAGCTTCGGCCTGTCGATCCTGTCGTTCGGCTTCGGCGTCGTGCAGATCACCAAGCGCTTCATCCCCGCCGAGATCTCGGTGCAGGATCGCCACGACGGCGGTTCGTCGGAGGTCGACAAGCAGACGATCGTCGCTGAGCTCGACGACACCCTGCAGACCTCGACCCTCCCCCGTCGCAAGATGATCATCGGATCGGCCGTCTTCGGCCTCGGTGCACTCTCGGTGGCGGGCGGCGTCGCGGCCCTCGGCGGCTTCATCAAGAACCCGTGGGCCGAGGGTCCGGATTCGCCGCTGTGGGGCAGCGGATGGGCCCCCAGCCGCAACGCGGTCAAGGGTGAGACCGTCTTCCTGCGTCGCGACACCGGCAACCCGTACCAGGTCGCCCTGGTTCGGCCGGAGGATCTCGACGCGGGCGCCATGGAGACCGTCTTCCCGTGGCGAGTGTCGGACGGCTACGGCGAGAACGAAGAGTCGCGTCACAAGCTGCTGGCCGGCCTGCGTGCCGTCAGCAACCCGGTGATGCTCATTCGCCTTCGTCCCGAGGACGGCGAACGCGTCATCAAGCGCGCCGGCCAGGAGAGCTTCAACTACGGCGATTACTACGCCTACACCAAGGTCTGCAGCCACCTCGGTTGCCCGACCTCGTTGTACGAGCAGCGGACCAACCGCATCCTCTGCCCGTGCCACCAGTCGCAGTTCGACGCCCTCGAGTACGGCAAGGCCATCTTCGGCCCGGCCGCACGTGCGCTGGCGCAGCTGCCCATCACCGTCAACAATCAGGGCTACATGGTCGCCAACCCGCAGGAAAACGGCGGTAACTTCCTTGAGCCCGTCGGACCGGCATTCTGGGAGCGTAAGTCATGACGATCGCTGACCGCCTAGCCACGCAGGCCGAAGGTGTCGACTCGAGGTACCACCTCGCGCCCGGCATGCGTCGCCAGATCAACAAGGTGTTCCCCACCCATTGGTCGTTCCTGCTTGGTGAGATCGCCCTCTACAGCTTCTTGATTCTGTTGCTGTCGGGCACCTACCTCGCCCTGTTCTTCGACCCGTCGATGGCACACGTCGTGTACGACGGCGCCTACCAGCCGCTCAACGGCGTCACCATGAGCCGGGCTTACGAGACCACCCTGAACCTCTCCTTCGAGGTGCGCGGCGGACTGTTCGTCCGTCAGATCCACCACTGGGCGGCTCTGCTGTTCGCCGCGTCGATCATCATCCACATGATGCGCATCTTCTTCACCGGTGCGTTCCGACGTCCGCGTGAAGCCAACTGGGTCATCGGCTGCTTCCTGCTGCTGCTCGCCATGTTCGAGGGCTTCTTCGGCTACTCGCTTCCTGACGACCTGCTGTCGGGCACCGGCGTCCGCGCCGCCATGTCGGGCATCGTCCTGGGCATTCCGCTGGTCGGAACCTGGATCCAGTGGGCGCTGTTCAGCGGTGAGTTCCCGGGCGACATCATCATTCCTCGCCTCTACGTGCTGCACATCCTGATCTTCCCGGCGATCATCCTGGGCTTGATCGGTGCTCACCTGGCCCTGGTCTGGTACCAGAAGCACACGCAGTTCCCCGGCCCCGGCCGCACCGAGAAGAACGTCGTCGGCGTTCGCATTCTCCCGGTGTTCGCCGCCAAGGGTGGCGCGTTCTTCGCGATCATCACCGGTTTCCTGGCCCTGTTCTCGGGCATCTTCCAGATCAACCCGGTCTGGAACATCGGCCCGTACAACGCGGCGCAGGTCTCGGCCGGCTCGCAGCCTGACATCTACATGCAGTGGACAGACGGTTTGGCTCGATTGATGCCGCCGTGGGAGCTCTACTTGGGCAACTACACCATCCCGGCAATCTTCTGGGTGGTCCTCCTCATCGGCGTCGTGATCACCGTGATGGTCGCGTACCCGTGGATCGAGAAGAAGCTCACCGGCGACAACGCGCATCACAACCTGCTGCAGCGTCCGCGCGACACTCCGGTTCGTACCGCCGTCGGTGCGATGGCTCTGATGTTCTACGCGATCATGACCATCAGCTGCATGAACGACATCATCGCGCTGAAGTTCCACATCTCGCTGAACGCAACGACCTGGATGGGCCGCATCGGTCTGCTGGTCCTGCCTCCGCTGGTGTACTTCATCACATACCGCTGGGCACTTTCGCTGCAGCGCAGTGACCGCGCGGTGCTGGAGCACGGCATCGAGTCGGGCATCATCCGTCGCGAGCCGCAGGGCGAGTACATCGAGATCCACCAGCCCCTGGGCCCGGTGGACGACCATGGTCACCCGATCCCGCTCCCCTACCAGGGTGTGGCTCTGCCCAAGCGCTTGAACAAGCTCGGCGGCGCAGGCTACCCGGGTACCGGAACTCTGGTTCCGGACTCGGCCGAGGAGCAGGCTCTCAACGCTCGCATCGCTCACGAGCGACACGAGCAAGAGAAGGAAGCCCTCATCGCCCTTCAGGACAAGGGTGGCAAGGCCATCGACTGACACCAACAGTCACCCGACTGAGGCCGTCTCGCATCGCGCGAGACGGCCTCAGTCGTTTCTGTCTATGGAGACCGCCCTCCCCTCCCCCACCCAATGCCTGCTCCCGCGTCAGATTGGTCGACTCGGTTCCCAAGGGTGGTCGAGTCGGCGAGTGAGCGCAGCGAACCCGCCCGGAATCGAGACCGTCACCCCTCAGCGCACCGCAGGATGATCTCGAGCCTCCGGTGCGTGCTCCGCGACGCAGCAGGGTGCATCGGCCATTCCCAGGGTGGTCGAGTCGGCGAGTGAGCGCAGCGAACCCGCCCGATATCGAGACCGTCACCCCTCAGCGCAACCGCACGACGATCTCGATAGACCGATGCGTGCTCCGCGACGCAGCGGCACTCGATCAGCGGGCGGGGTGCATCGGTCGTTCCCACGGTGGTCGAGTCGGCGAGTGAGCGCAGCGAACCCGCCCGATATCGAGACCGTCACCCTCAGCGCATCGCACGACGATCTCGATAACCGATGCGTGCTGCGCGACGCAGCGGCACTCGATCAGCGGGAGGGGCGCCTCCGCAACGCAACGACACCACGATCCACGCCGTTTCCGGCTACCAGGGGGCGCCGTCGCGCCAGTCGCAGTAGAGGCGGGAGGTGAGGTCGACGTCGACCGATGCGGCCGTCAGACGCGCCAGGACACATCCGTCGTCGTCCGGGGTCATCTGGGTGCCCGTCGGCGAGTAGACCCCCAGACGGCCCGTCCAGGGGGTCCAGCCGCGGCGTAGGTACAGAGGCATGCCTTGATCTGACGCGGCCAGGAGGCCCATGTCGAAGCCGGCGTCGACGATCCGGTCGACCTCGGCCATCAATGTGGCACCGATCCCCCGGCGACGGGCATGCGCGGCGACCGCGACCGCCTCCACGTAGCCGGTGCGGACCGTGGTCGCGCGGTCGAAGTCTCCGACCACCACGCGTCGCTGCACCACCGCTGCGTGACCCAGCAGGCCGGTGGCGTCCTCGACGGTCACGTGGACGCCCCCGAGTGCGTGATCGAAGTCGTCGGCGTCGAAGTCGCCGTCGAACGCGGTCTCCAGAAAGTCCCGGAGCTGCCCGCGGAACTCAGCGGACAGCTCATGGGTATGACGAAGCCGCACCCGGAATCCGGGTGCGGCTTCGTTGTGGCTCTGCGGGATCAGTGCTTCTCGGGTCCCACGTGGTACTCGAACACCAGGCCTGC
>NZ_JAAYXO010000153.1 GCF_012515855.1 Gordonia sp. (in: high G+C Gram-positive bacteria) | reverse complement strand
TGACACCCGCCGCGCGCAGTTCGGCGACGAACTGCGGATTCAGGGCGCCGTCGGGGTAGTCGAGCCACTCCACGAACACGGTGCGCTTGCCGATGGTCGTGAGGTCGGGGACCCCGACGAAATTCCATTCGGCCTGGGTCCGGCAGTCGACGAGGACCGTGCGCGGATTCTCCGACAGTCGCGTCCACGCCTCGGCGCAGGTCACATTTCCTTGAAAGTTCATCGGCCGCAGACCTTCCATTCGCCGTCGACGCCGACCAGCTTCAGCTGCGTCTTCTGCTTATCGCTCTCGGTGTTCTCGCGGTGCCAATGCGCGGTGACCGTGGCGCGATCACCCGTCACCTCGACATCCATGCTCGGTACAACGATCTTGCCCTTGGCATCGTTCTCGGCCCGGTTCCGGTCGGCGAACTGCACCGAGGTCGGGAAGTCCGGCGCGGCGATATCCGTGGCGCAGAACGAGTCCCGGTACCGCTCGTAGTTCAGCGTGCCCATCGCGCTGTACATCTGGTTGACCGTGCGCTGCACCTTCGCCGAGTCGGAGATCCGCTCTTCAGCGGGATTCACCAGCGCCGAGATACCGACCCAGAGCAGGATCGCCAACGCGAGGCCTCCCGCGATCAGCATCGGCAGCGCGGCCTTCCAGGAACGCGGTTGGTCGTTGTCTGCGTGCTCGTCGGGGCCGTCGGCGGCAGGCTGGTCTTGGTTCATGATTGCCGAGTGTAACGACCCCGCACCTGCGACTTCGCGCACACAGCCCGGTTCGGGCCGATGGCCAACGGAGCCGTTTCGTCAAGAGTTTTCTCCAGCGGTAATCTAACTGAGGCATACCTCACATAGAAATTTTGGTCGCGGCGCATCTCGACATAACGTAGAAGGCAACCCTGCCCATCCAGCTGAGGAAGCACCTGTTCATGAGTGACAACAGCCGCCCGTTGCGGGTCGCGATCATCGGCGCCGGCCCCGCCGGCATCTATTGCGCAGACGCACTGATGAAGTCGGAGACCGCGTCGGCCCGCGGCCTGAGCATCGACCTGTACGAGCGCATGCCCGCACCGTTCGGTCTCATCCGCTACGGCGTCGCACCGGACCATCCGCGCATCAAGGGCATCATCACGGCGCTGCACAAGGTGCTCGACAAGCCGCAGGTCCGCCTGCTCGGCAACATCGACTACGGCACCGACATCACGTTGACCGACCTGCAGAGGCATTACGACGCCGTCGTCTTCTCCACCGGAGCCACCGACGACCGCGGTCTCAACATCCCCGGCGTCGACCTGGAGCGCAGCTACGGCGCCGCCGAGTTCGTCGCCTGGTACGACGGCCACCCGGACTTCTCTCGCGAGTGGCCGCTGGAGCAGGAGAAGGTCGCCGTCATCGGCGTCGGCAACGTGGCCCTCGACGTGGCCCGCGTTCTCGCCAAGACCGGCGACGAACTGCTGCCCACCGAGATCCCGGACAACGTCTACCAGGGCCTCAAGGCCAACAAGGCCGTCGAGGTCCACGTCTTCGGACGTCGCGGCCCGGCACAGGCCAAGTTCACCCCGCTCGAGCTCAAGGAGCTCGACCACTCGCCGAACATCGAGGTCATCGTCGACCCCGAGGACATCGACTACGACGAGGGCTCGGCCGTCGCGCGTCGCTCCAGCAAGATCACCGATCAGGTCGCGACGATCATCGAGAACTACGCCATTCGCGAGCCCAAGCAGGGCGCGATCCACAAGCTGTTCCTGCACTTCTTCGAGAACCCGGTCGAGATCCTGGGCGAAGACGGCAAGGTCGTCGGCCTGCGCACCGAGCGTAACCAGCTCGACGGCACCGGCAACGTGAAGGGCACCGGCAAGACGCGCGACTGGGACGTCACCGCCGTCTACCGCGCCGTCGGCTACCTCTCGGACAACGTCCCGGACATCCCGTTCGACGATCAGGCGGGCGTCATTCCCAACGAGGCGGGACGCGTCTTCGACGAAGGCAAGCACCTGACCGGCCTGTACACCACCGGCTGGATCAAGCGCGGCCCCGTCGGCCTCATCGGCCACACCAAGGGCGACGCGTCGGAGACCGTCGAGTGCATCGTCGACGACATGGTCAACAATCGTCTCAACCCCGTTGAGGATCCTTCCGAAGAAGCGATCATCGACCTGCTGAACGAGCGCAAGATTCCGTTCACCACCTGGGACGGCTGGTACCGACTGGACGAGCACGAGCGCAAGCTCGGCGAGGCGCAGGGTCGCGATCGCATCAAGGTCGTCGAGCGCGACGACATGCTGGCCGCTTCGGAGCCGCACAAGGTTCAGAAGTAGTCGCGTAAAGCGCAGACAGAAAGGAGGAGGGCGACCGTTGACGGTCGCCCTCCTCCTTTTAACTCTTCGCCGGTTGACGCTGCGGTGTCAGCCGACCGTCACTTCGCCTCCGCGCGGCGGACGTTCTGCCAGAAGCCGCCGTTGTTGAACGGGTTCTCCACCTGCTGGCCGATGGTGTAGCCGGAGATCGAGGAGGGCCAGCAGCCCTTCCACTTGGTGTCGAACACGATCGACGTCTGACCCGGCTTCAACTGACCGGTCTTGGTGCCGCGCGCCTTGTTGGCCGGCACCCACCGGTTGGCTCCACCGAGCTCCGACACGGTGACTCCGGTCATCGTCGAGCCGCCGACGTTCACGACGCCCATCCAGCGTCGCATCTGCCAGAGCGGTCCGTCGTTCCAGTTCGGGCCCCATGCCTTGAACGTGCAGGACACGCCGCCGATCAGCATCAGGTCGCCGGGAGGGGCGGCCTGCGCCTGCGGCGCGGCGACGAGGGAACTGGCGCCGATGGCACCCGCTGCGGCCGCGGCGACCGCCATTCGCTTCAGGGACTTCTTCATGTCGAGAGCCTTTCGTTTCGCAGGGCCTACGTCAACTTCGGACGATCCAACTCTTCCAAACCCTTACCTGCCTATCGGCCCACAGGTGCGCATCCGTTACCAAATTGCTCAGCAGAATCACAGCATTTCGGTATCCCAGTGCACAGAATCGACATCGGGTTAGGTAAGGTAATCCTTCGTGAAGAAGGGACTCGGGGTCGTCGTGCTGACGGCCGCCATCGCGTTGGCGTTCGTCACGTCGCTCGCGATCGGCGCCCGCGACGTACCACTGAACGAGGTATTCGACGCGCTCACCCACGCCCTCGCCGGCGGCGGTCTGGACACGCTCTACGACCGCAGGCTCACTCGCACCGTCCTCGGATTGGTGGTCGGCCTGGCGATCGGCGCCGCGGGAGCTCTCACCCAGGGCCACACCCGAAATCCGCTGGCCGACCCCGGTCTGCTCGGCATCAACGCAGGCGCAGCCTGCGCGGTGGTGATCGGCGCCTTCGTCTTCGGAACCTCGGGGGCCCTGGTCAATACGGTCCTCGGGCTGGTCGGCGCGCTCGTCGCCGCTGCCGCCGTCTTCGGCCTGTCGAACGTCACCGGGTCGTCGCCGCTCACCCTCGTCTTGGCCGGAGCGGGACTCACCGCGTGCCTCACCGCAGTGTCGTCGGCGCTGGTCTTGATGGACGGCGCCAGTCTCGACACCTGGCGCTTCTGGAATGTCGGCGCCATTCGGCATGAGGCGGACGTCCTCTGGACCACCCTGCCGTTCATCGTCGTCGGACTGATCCTGGCTCTGGCGGGCGGTTGGTTCTTGAATCTGCTGAGCCTGGGCGACGACATGGCCACCGCGCTCGGCGGGCACGTCGGCCGGATTCGTGTCGCGGGCATCGTCGGCATCGCTCTCCTCGCCGGTGCCGCGACCGCAGCGTGCGGTCCCATCGTCTTCCTCGGACTGGTGGTCCCGCACCTTGCGCGTGCCGTCACCGGCCCCGACTACCGGTGGATCGTGCCGTACTCGGCGTTGTTCGGCGCACTGCTGATCCTGGTCTGCGACGTCATCGGCCGGGTGATCGCCCGTCCCGGTGAGGCACAGGTCAGCGTGATTCTCGCACTGATCGGCGGCCCCGTTCTCATGCTCATGGTTCGACGCAGAAAGCTGCCGACGGTATGAGAACTGAGAACGCCCAGAACCGGACGCCCGCACCGGCCACCTCCACCACGAGGATCTTCGAAATCGGTCCCACCAGTTGGGTGATCCGCCCCCGCCTCGCCATCTGCACCGGCATCGGCGTCGCGGCGATCATCGTGCTGATCCTGGTCGGCCTGTCGGTGGGCTTCACCACCCCCATCGACACCGCGCGCATCCTGCTGGGAGGCGGCCGCGTCGCGGAGAACATCGTCATCTTCGACGACATGTTGCCGCGGGTGCTGATCGCCGCCTTTGCCGGCTTCAGCCTGGCCCTCGCCGGCTGCTTGACACAGGTGATCACCCGCAACCCGTTGGCCACCCCCGATCTGCTCGGCATCACTGCGGGCGCGAGCGTCGGCGTGGTGCTCGCCGTGACCGCGACCAGCACCGGTTTCGGCAGCTTCTTCGTGTCCCTCGGGGTGCCGCTGTCGGCGATGCTCGGCGGCTTCGTCACCGCGCTGGCGATGTACGCACTCGCGTGGAGCCGCGGCCAGGTGGTCACGAGCACGCTCCGCCTGATTCTCATCGGCGTGGGCATGACGTGGATGATGCAGGCGGTCGTCGGCTTCCTGATGTCCCGCGCCAACGTGCACGACGCCGCGATGGCGCAGCGATGGCTCGTCGGTTCGCTCGCGGACACCGGCTGGAGTTCGGTCGGGCCGGTGGTGATCGCCACCCTGGTCGGTCTCGGCTGGACCGCCTTCATCGCACGCCAACTCACCGTCAGTGGCTTGGGACCCGACATCGCGCGCGGCCTCGGCGTGCGACTCGGCATCGTCACGTACGGCACCCTGATCGTCGCCGTGGTCGTCGCCTCGCTCGCAGTCTCCGCGGCCGGACCGGTCGCGTTCGTCGGGCTCGTTGCCCCGCAGATCGCCCTGCGCCTGGCTCGCACCGCGCAGCCGACCCCGGCGTTCTCCGGGATCGTCGGCGCGTGCATGGTTCTCCTGGCCGACATCATCTGCCGCGGCGTCCTCCCGGGCGGCCTGCCCATCGGCGTCGTCACCTCGGCGGTCGGCGGACCGTTCCTGGTGTTTCTGATCGTGCAGGCGGCACGGAAGTCGTCGG
>NZ_JAAYXO010000152.1 GCF_012515855.1 Gordonia sp. (in: high G+C Gram-positive bacteria) | reverse complement strand
TCGATCAGCGCCCTCACAGGGCGCAGATCGATCACTTTCACGCACGCGGCAGTCGAACTACATCCAGGAGGCCAGCGGGTTGGCTCCGTTGAAGATGATCCAGACCGCGATGGCGACGCCGATACCGACGATCAGCCAGCCGGCTGAGCCCCATGCGGGCCTGCGCGACCATCCCCAGCGGCGATCGAACGAGTACGTTCCCGGACCGGTCAAGATCAGTGCGGCCACTGCCGCGGCCAGGACCACTTCGAGTTCGACGCCGCTGCCGTCGCCGTCCGCGGCGAAGAACCAGAGGCCGCCCGCGAGGGTGACCTTGTAAGTCATCGCAACGAGGATCGCCGACAGCAGCGTGGCACCTGCGATGGGGGTCAGCAGGCCAAGCATCAGCAGGATGCCGCCCGCCGTCTCGCCGACCCCGGTGACGAACGACAGGATCGTCGTGACGTCACTGTTGAAACCGAGACTCGGGTTGGTCGAGTTGGCCAGGAAGTCGGCGAATCCGTCCGGTCCGGGACCGTTCATCCATCCGGTCAGCTTCTGCAGACCGTGAAGGGTGAACGTGAGGCCGACGACGAGGCGCAGGAGCAGCAGGCCCAGGTCGATCGTGCCGCGGCGCGCCTCAGTCGCTGCGACCGCTGCAGGCTGATCGTCAGCTGAGTCGTCGAGATCCACCGGTGCGACCGGCGGCGGATTGTCGTACTCGTCGTCCAACGCGAGCGGCGTGGTCGGCTGCGGTTCGATGTACGGCAACGGCGGTTCGGTCATCTGCTCGGCGTAGCGCCGACCCGAATCCGGTTCCTCATCGGTGTCGTCATCGGCGGCGAACGGCTCGGTGCGAACCTGTTCGGTCGACACGCTCTTCTTGACTGGGTTCTCCGCCTGGGCGTCGCCGCCGGAGTTGATGATCACCGCGGTCTTCGCGTCGGCGCTCGCTGCGGGCGCATCGGTGTCCGCGGCGGCCGGGATCGGCGACATCGCGACGGTCGGCGCCTCGTCGGCCCCCGATTCGGCGTCGGCAGGCGACGTTCCGACAGCCTCGGTTCCGGCAGACTCGACGTCCGCGAGACTGTCGCGTTCGGCCTTCTTATCGATCACCTCTTGGACAGCCGGAGCCGGGCGTCGCCCGTGTCGGTCGAAGAAGTCGTCGTTGTCGGGTCGGGGCCGACGAAACTTGGGCCGTTCGATGGCCTCGGTCTTCTCGTCATACGGACTGCCGACGGCCGACGTCGGATCGTCGGCCGAGGGCTTGTCTTCAGTACTACTCACATCTACCGACTCTATGGCGGGTTGGCCTCGGAGAGGCTGAGCCACAGCCGACGATTTGATAACGATAGTTACAGTGGAGGAATGCGTTTGCACCCCGGCGCGGCTCGCCGCACCCTCCTCGTCGTGACCGCTGCGGCCACCGTGGCGACGATGGCCACCTCGTGTGCCGACTTCACCGAGCAGGACCAGGTGGCCAACCAGGGCTCGTTCACCGCCGAGCCGACCATGCAGCCACGACCACCCGCACCGCCGACTCCGACCGAAGAAGAGCGCGGCGACCCGCCGACCGGTCCGTGTGTCGATCCCGACCAGTCCGTGATCGCGACGTGTCTGGCCTCGACCGGCGGCGTGCGACCCGCCGATCAAACCGGCCGAACCACCTACGTCGCCGAGCGGACCACCGGAAAAATCATCCTCTCCAAGCGCTACGGCCCCCAGCGCACCGTCGCCAGCGCCGAGGTCGACGCCTCGGGAGACGGCGGGCTGATCGACTTCGAGATGTCTCCGACCTACGTGCAGGATCGGATGATCTTCGCGTTGATCACCACCGGCTCCGACAACCGCATCGTGCGCATCGCACCCACCGGTTCGGTCAAGCCGATCTTGACCGGGATCCCGAAGGGCGCGACCGGGAACATGGGGTCCATCTCGTTCGCCTCGCCCACCGAGCTGATCGTGGCGACCGGCAACGCAGGCAACGCCGCCGACGCCGAGAACCCCTCGTCGCTCGCGGGCAAGATCTTCACGATTGATCCCAATCGCACCGACCCGAAACCGGAGATCCGGGCCTCGGGCCTGGGCTCGAACGTCGCCCTGTGCCCGTCGTCCGGTGCCGACGGCCAGCTATATGTCGCCGACAGCGGATCAGCCGGCGACCGACTGTCGCTGGTGGGTCCGAAGGGCCTGCAGCCGGTATGGAGTTGGGCCGACCGTCCCGGCGTCAGCGGCTGCGCCGTCGGCGAGTCGTGGATCGCGGTGTCCATCGCCAAGGCCAAGCGCATCGACACCTTCATCCGACCATCCGCGGGCAGCGCGTCGATCGGTGAGCCGACGCCGATGGAGACCGCCAAGACGTACGGTGCGGTCGGGCGCATGACTTCCGTGGGCGGGGCCGCCGCGCGACTGGCGACCATCAACAAGTCGACCCCCGGCGCCAACGTCAAGAGCTTCGACGACCGGGTCGCCATCTTCCAGCCCAAGGCCGGCGACGACCTGCGGTAACCACCCCGCAGGTCGGCCGCGACCTACTGGCAGGCGGCGATCACCAGTTCCTTGACGCGCGCCGGATCGGCCTGGCCGCGGGTGGCCTTCATGACGTCTCCGACGATCTTGCCTGCGGCCTGCACCTTGCCACCGCGGATCTTCTCAGCGATGTCGGGGTTGGCGGCCAGAGCGTCGTCGACGGCCTTCTGCAGCGCCGAGTCGTCACGCACCACTTCCAGTCCGCGGTCGGCGACGATCTGCGCGGGCTCCCCTTCACCGTCGAGAACGGCGCCGACGACCTGCTGCGCCAGCTTGTTGGTCAGCTTGCCCTCGTCGACCATGCCGATCACCTCGGCGACCTGCTTCGGGGTGATCGTGAGCTCGGCGAGCTCCACGTCGCGTGCGTTGGCCTGCTGCGCCAGGAACGAGACCCACCAGCTGCGGGCCGCGTCGGCGGAGGCACCGGCCTCCGCGGTCTCGATGATGAGGTCGACGGCGCCGACGTTCACCAGGTCGCGCATCACCTCGTCCGAGACGCCCCACTGCTCCTGGATCCGCGCGCGGCGGACCCAGGGCAGCTCGGGCAGCGTGTCGCGCAAAGTGTCGACCCACGCGGGGCTCGCGATGACGGGCGGCAGGTCGGGCTCCGGGAAGTAGCGGTAGTCCTCGGCGGTCTCCTTGCGGCGACCGGCGGAGGTGGTGCCGTCGGCCTCGTGGAAGTGCCGGGTCTCCTGGATGATCTCGCCGCCTGCCGACAGGATTGCGGCCTGTCGCTGCATCTCGAACCGAACCGCCGTCTCCACCGACTTCAGCGAGTTGACGTTCTTGGTCTCGGTACGGGTGCCGAACTCGGTGGCGCCCTTGGGCATCAACGACAGGTTCACGTCGCAGCGCATCGAGCCCTGGTCCATGCGGACGTCGGAGACGTTCAGCGACTTCAGCAGATCGCGCAGGGCGGTGACGTAGGCGCGGGCGATCTCGGGAGCGCGCTCACCGGCGCCCTCGATGGGACGGGTGACGATCTCGACCAGCGGCACACCGGCGCGGTTGTAGTCGAGCAGAGAGTGACTCGCCCCGTGGATACGACCGGTGGCGCCACCGATGTGCAGCGACTTGCCGGTGTCCTCCT